>CAZZLR010000012.1:0-11104 GCA_964655045.1 uncultured bacterium
TGATCGCAATATGGTATTGTATTGACTTAATACTATGCCATTTACGATCGTCGATATTTGTTTCTTTTGGTATTAGGTATAAATGCTGTCAAACCCCCTTTCCCCCTTAACTTAACATAATATGTATTATCAGACGTTCCTAGAACGACCCAAAAGCCCCCTAAGACCCCAAGGACCCACCGAAGGATCATTTAACCTAAACTTGGGGGCTTTATGCTTTGCAAACTAATTTATTTTTTTTCCCTGTCATTGCTTTTGACGGGATGTGCGCAACTTCTTCCCGGCCTGTTTTCGGCTGTGGAGGATATCGAAACTCAAGAAGCGATCACATTGACTGTGGATAAAGAGGCGTTTCAGAAGGACACTGATGTCAAAATCTCCATAGAGGTCACGAATAAAGACCCTGTGGTTGTGACGCCACCTGCTGCCAAGTAGCCTCTAGGCTGAGGCTACAAGACTTTCGGCGGAGTTGGTCTGCGCGAGAAGCGGCGCTCCCCCTTTGTGTTTGGCTCGTTTTTCTACGTTTTGTTGATCTGCCTTCCATTTATTGAAGGCCGTTAGGAATCCGGCTTCGTTGGACACGGCTGAATTGATAATTTGAGCTTCTGTCTTATTGGTAGCCTGAGCGATTTTACGGACATAAGCCACCTTTTCATCCTCGCACAGGTGTTTTTGGCAAAATTCCTCGTAGCCCTCAGTTTTTTCTTGCTCGATTGCCCTGGGAGGCTCTTCCTGCGGTTTATGCACCTCTATTGAACGGGTGGATAGATCTGGCATTGCCGTCGGAATGGAGCCATCTTCCTCTCCCAATTCTCCAATGGCGTAGGCGTTCATGATGACGTCAGGCATAAACTTGCGGGCGCCTCCAGATAGACAACGGCTGAACGTCATATCTTTGGGAGATTTTTTCCAATTGTCTTTTCCGAGATAACCCGCTTTTGCTGCCATTTCGATGGTGTATTCATACTCAAAGGTGCAGTTGTCTTTTGGTCTATCGCAACGCCAGAATCGGATTTTGCATCCTTTTTCATCGAGGTGGAGCACGTCTGCTCGATGGCCAGCATTCACAATGAGCATGTTCATGAGCTGAGCCGATAAGCTGACCAGTCCTGAAAAGGTGTACATTCCCCCGTTCAGGCACATCATCAGAGGTAAATTCATTTCGCGTGCTGTGAGGTAGATAGCAAGAACGCCTCCAGGCCCAAGTTTCTGGTAGTAGGGGCAAGTCGCTAGGACTTTGCAAACGGAGATGATTTGATCCATTTCTTGGCCAACCGGCATGGAAAAGGAACTGCGCGTGGTTAATTGACTCATGGTGGGCTCCTTAGTTTTTCACTCTCATGGTGATTTCTTCTTTTTCAAAAATTTTGATCCCTGGGATGTTGCGCACCCCTTGTTTGATCGCCTCATCGACTTTCTTTTCATCGAGAGAGAGGTATTCGCGGGGAATGGCTTGTTCATCTTCCAGTTCCCAAGACCATTTCTTCACTTTACTCAACTTTCCATCCTCGACGCTTATCTCTTTGGAATAGGCGATGAAGGCGGCATTGTTTGTTGAGGAGGCTTTCTGGAGGTATTCATCGAGTTTTTGTTTCAGATTGTTTTCGATTTTCTCGAGAGAGGCTTCATATTCTTTGACAATCTTATTGATCGCCCTTTGGAAATCGAGATGAGGGCGAACAATCGAAAGTCTTGTATCATCCAGTTGCTTGCGAATTTTTCTAGCCTGTAGACTCATCGATAACGCTTGGCTGGCGCTTTCTTCATTGATCACCTCGTGGTTAGATGCGCGGGAAATCAGAGGGGAGAGATCTAGCTTTTGGCTTAATAGCTGCGTAGCTTGTCCTACTGTCATGCCCCCTGCTTGAATGCTCATCACCTCGTTTTTCTTGATCGCTTCGTTAGCTTCTTCAAAATCAAACATATTTAACCTGCTTTATGGATTGTTGATTGGATGGATGACCAGCTGGTTGGAAAGATGGAAAGCTGGTTTCCCAGGTTCCCCTCCCCTTCTTTATTTTCTTGTTCATATTCTTCCTCCCATTGGGCAACACACTCTTCCGAGCAAAAGGAGAGCTTGGGGTTATATTTTGTCTCTAGTTCTTCATCGGAGAAAAAGGTTTCTTGGCACATGGCGCATTCAGCAGGCTTGGGTGCATACATTTCATCAATCATTCGGTCGGTTTGAGCCTCGTAAGCAATTTCCATTCTGTCAATCCAGTCCACTTCTTCTGCCTGCGTTCAGACTTTACGATCTGTTATACGCAACACGATATGCAATAGTGCAGATTTATTCCTACTAGAAAAGCACCATTAAAACCAAAAAAATTGATCTTTGGAGGCTTGTGCAGACATTTTTTTCTATTTGAAGAAATGGCAAAGTTCGGCAGCACTGAGAAAAAGCCGCTCATCTGCCTCATGGCTGGTGTATTCGACCAACTTGGGCATTTTCCCTTCCCGATCGAGAATCAAGCAAACGCGTCTTGAAATGTCAATTCCTTCACTTGCCCTTAGTAGATAGCGATAGGCAGCAGTTTGTAGCTGCCAGGAAAGGCTGGCTTGCTGAGGAGTTTTTAAATCGATGAGCGATTCGGTTTGGTCTCCTTTGATGGTGGCAACCATATCGAGCTTTCCTGTAATCCGATATTTGCTGCAAGAGAGCCTCATTTCACTTACCCACATCTCTTCGATCATTTCGTCAAACCAGCTGATAAAGCTATTCACATAAGGAATGCAATCATTATCCACTTTTTCGATGAGAAGATTTTGAGTGTAGAGCTCGCAATATTTGTGGACTCTCGTTCCACGATCAGCCGCTTTTGCAAGAACAGCTGGGTCGATTCCGTCGAAGGAGGTAAAGGGTTTTAGCACTTCAGTGACGCGCAAATAGCCTGGTGGGATTTCATCGTCTGATTGGACGTTCATTTTTTTGCACCTTTTGGTTTCTTGTTCTTTTCTAGATCTTTCTCATAAGCAATTGATAACTTGCGAAATTGCGATCCTAATTTTTCTAAATCGATCAATAGTTGCCGGACGCGGAAAAGGCAGGATACAGTGTATTTTCCAGATTTTTCATGATCTCGTTTGGCTTTCACGAGGTCGTATTTGAATACTTCGGTGAGTTCCAAAATTTCATCCATCGATTTTTCAAGATCTAATGCATCTAGAAAGCCTTTATCCATTTTTTTTCTGTTCATCATTGTGTCCTTGGTTCCTTGAGAAATTTTTTGGGGCACTATGAAATCCACTCTACCTTCTGAGATTACGCGGTGTGGATTCTTATTGTTTCTTTGTGCATTTTTCTCTATGATCTTTGGCTCTTACTGCTATACAGCTTTGAAGGAAAGATCCCATTGATCGCACAGATCCAATGTTTATTTTATAAAATCGGGTTTCATAGCCCTCTCGCGGATCATACCCTGTTTAGTTTTTACATAGAAACTCATTTTTTTTGCCTTTGGAGACTTGTAGAGCAGATTTTATATAGAAGGCACATTTGAGCAAATGAAAAGATTTACACAAACAATTTACATTGCGTATACTCCGCAAAGTAAGAAGGAGATTCATTGAATATGGAGCAATCAATGGAGCTGGAGCGTTGGTTACGGAAAAACAATATGGAGACCAATGAATTAGCGAGATTGTCTGGCTGCACTCGGCAAGTGATTTGGAAGGCCAAAAAGAATGAAACCATCGATGAAGAAACGGCTCAAAAAATCTATTTTATCACAGGTGGTCAGGTGAAGCCGGTTTCGCGCTCGAAAGGGCGCCCGAAAAAAAGCCGTCAACCACAAGCTTTACTCAATTAACCCAAGAAACTCAAAAACCATGGTTCCCCATAAGCACTCCATTCATGACGATGAATGTCTCGAATTTAAACAGAAAACGGCAGCAAGAAGAGAGGTGGCAGCGGCTTTAAAGGAAGGTAAAATAAAACGGCCTCTTCAGTGCGATCTCTGTACACTGGAGCACAGCAAGCTTGAAGCTCATCACGTCGACTATGGAAGGCCTTTATCTGTCTACTGGCTTTGCAACACCTGCCATGGGATAGTGCATAAGAAAAATCATCCTCTGAATCCAAATAATCATAGTCAAACTCCCACTGACATCAGATGGCGGAGGGATGAAAATCACGTTGTTTCTTTCTCGATCCCCTTCGAAAACTTTATTTTGCTGACCAAGCTGGCTGAGCAGCAAAAAATGACTGTTCCCAAGTTTTTAAGAGGCATGATTCTCAAGCAGTTTCCAGTAGAAGATGCGCAGATAAATTTTGACTTCAAGCCAAAAAGGAACCATGACAACACACAAAATGACCAAATCCAAGGAGCACAAGACTTGGATCAGAATCAAAATGCTTTGCTACAACAAAAACGCCAAAAGCTACAAGAGCTACGGAGGGCGTGGCATTGCGATGTGTCCGGAGTGGAAGAGCAGCTTCATCAAGTTCTATGAGGACATGGGTCCCAAACCTGATGATTGCGACGGCATTGAACTCATCAGTTTAGATCGAAATTTCTGCAAAGAAAACTGCAGATGGGTTGGGCCTCACAACCGCAGGCCATTATCGGAAATGCCGGGCAATCAGCGCAAGGAAGGCAAACGGACGTTCAAAGAGTCGACCATGGTATGCATTCGTGTCGAGAAGGATTACCATCAATTTCTCAAGCGATTGGCGATTGAAAAATCACAAGAGGCCGGAGAGATTTACTCCGTATCGCAAGTGATTCGCGAAATCGTGGAAAAGCACGCTCCAATGCCTCCGCCGAAAGAACATGCATAAAATTCTTCATCCATATAAAACTCATGAGTGTAGATTGGAGTTTATATGGCAAAACCACCATTAGATGTGTATTCATTAAAGCAGTGGGAAGGATCGGAAAATAATTTTGCCGTTCTTCTTAAAATTAGCTCGAAATGGCAAGTGAGGATTGGGACGGCTAACAACAGTTTTTCCACCGATGAGAATGCCACTCGGATTGCTGAAACAGGCAGACCGCTTTTTTATACTGACGCTGTCCCCTATTTCCCTGACTTTCCGATGAAGACAGCAGAGTATCTGGAACCTCTCAACGGGCAGAATCCATATCCTTAAGGAAAAATGCAAATTAGTTTTGTATTATTAGGGTAAAGTCTTTATTGTGAAAAAGTACATGCACAGCAACGCCCAGCTGTGTGGTATTCGGACCCATTGACGTCGCTGTGTTATGCGGCGGTCAACCAAATCCGCAAGTAACTAAAGATTAACAAAAGGAAACCAAGAATATGGAAGACTGCCAAGTCGAATTCTTAGCCTTCGATGAGACCCCAGCGGAAAAATATCTGGGAGTTGCGAGCATAAGATTTTTCGGACAGATCATTTTACGATACAAGGTTCAAAGGACCAAAGATGGAAACAGCATATTCATCGCGGCCCCGAGCTTCAAAAAAGTGGATGAGACAGGAGAGCACTGGTGTCAGTGGTTCATGCTCGATTCCATGAGCCAAAATGAAACAGTCACCAATTTGATTAAGACAAAAGTGAAGGCCTATTTCAGCTCAAAAGACTCCTCAAATTCAGGTTCTGGCGGGGTTTCTTACGATCAAAACGGATTTATGGGGTATAATCAGTCTCGAGCCCAAAAATTTGCTCACAGAACCGCATAAATTATCATAGACCCACAAGACTCATTTACTCTTCTCCTCAAAGACCCCTCTAAAGTTCAGCCAAGTTTTTAACATTGCAACCATCGCATAGAGCTGCTCCATGCCGAATGTAAGACATGAGGAATCACTCGAAGAGATCGCACTCCCAGAATGTATTCTGGCTGCTCCCCTTCCCAATCCCTTGGATGTGGAAGAGGAACTTTCTCAAAAAGTCGATAGCCTCCTTTTTCATTCGCAATATCGAGAAGACTGCCGCAAGTAGGGCTACTCTTTATTGCGGGCATATCAGCTCTTTTGCCGACGTGGTCAAAAGGAGAGATGTATGCCCATTCCCACCAACGTTTTTGATCAGATCAATAATTTAGCTTCCACCTTGGGAACCAACGATTTTTACGAGCAGCGGCTCGACAATGATAGTGCGGGAAGACCGCTCTATGTTGGGTTTTCTGCGACCCCAAACGACAGTGTCGATAGCACTACCTGGTTTATTCGCAAGCTGAGTTACGACAGCAATAATTACATCAGCCGGGTTCAAATCCCCGATAACGGACCTGGTTTTATGTATAGCTGGACCAATCGCGCGACCTACTTTTCATAGGACAAACCATGACGATTTATGGGTATAACCCTTTCATCAATAATCTCGATAAGTCGGGAAGCGGCGGCGGTGGAATCGGCAACGTCATCGGGCCGAATTCAGCGGTTCAAGGCGATATCGCCACCTATGCCGATACTACTGGCAAGGTGATTCAAGATTCTGGGACGCAAATTTCCGACTTGCTTGCAGTCGCTAACAATCTTTCCGATGTGGCCAATGCTACGACCGCTTTTGGCAATATCTCCCCTCTCACTACCAAAGGAGATCTGCTGGTTAGAACGACCACTGCCAATGTACGCCTGCCAGCCGGGCCGGACAATCAGGTGCTTACCACGGATTCTACGACCCCGGAGGGGGTCAAATGGGCCCCCCAAGCTTCTTTCTTCTCCTTCACCGAGGTGACAGGCACCACTCAAGCTATGGCAGTCAACAATGGGTACATTCTCAATAACCCTGCGCTCGTTGTTGCAACCCTTCCCGCCACTTCATCGGTCGGCGATATTGTTTGGATCGTTGGAAAAGGCGTAGGAGGATGGCAAATCGCCCAAAATGCAGGTCAAACCATCCACTTCGGCAATCAAGACACGACAACGGGCGTGGGGGGGTCCTTAGCTTCGACCAATCAGTACGATGCGATTCAGCTCCTCTGCACAACGGCCAATACCGATTGGACCTGTACGGGCATTTCGCAGGGCAATATCAGTGTAACATAAGGCAACAGGGATGTGATTCGTGAATAAAAAATTTCCAAAATGGCGCGTCGGACTCTCCTTCACACAATACTTCATGGTAGAGGTGGAGGCTCCAACCGAAGAGATCGCTATAGAAAAGGCATGGCGAGGGGCTTGCTACGAAAACGACAAATTCGAAACGGGCAGCTCTTCAGCTGTGACTTCGGTATTCATTTGCGACCGAGACGCGAGGGAATTTGCTCATTACATTCCAGAAGTTTATCCGGAAGAAGAGCGCAAATAGCTCATAGATAAGGAAAGCCCTGAGTTTCTCTTGGGAGACACGCATTTTTATAGCGGTATTCTTTTCCTTGTTCCTGATCCGTTTTCTTTTTGGCTTTTTCAGCAACGCTGTAGGCGATGGCAACCGCCTGCTTGCGCTTATACCCCTCCCCTATCAGCTTTTTGATATTGGAATGGATGCTCTCTTCGCTGCTTCCCTGAATCAATGGCATAGATCACTCCTAAGTGGAAGATTTTCTTTTACTTTAGCACATAGAAGAATAGGGAAAGAGAATTTATTTCTGTTCTTTGAAATCTAAAGCGAAATGATGCCCGATGATTTTGAATCCGTGATTTAAATATAGCCTGTGAGCGTCGTGACGTTGTGGACCACTATCCAGATGCACCTGATCACAAGAGGCATCTTTCGCTTGTTGGATAACCCATTTTAACAGCTTGCCTCCATGTCCATTTTTCCGCGTCGCTGAATCTGAGATTAGGTCATCGATATAGAGCACTCTCCCCCAAGCTAAAAACTCCAAAAATCTAAATCCTGCAAGCGCTCTCACTCCTCCGCCTTCTTGGAGATAGGCAAGATTGTAACCCTCCTCGATTTGGCGCTTCACCTGGGCGATAAATTTCTGTTCATCATCTAGATGAGGTCTTAGCTGTCGCATCACTGGATAACATGGACGAATGTCCTCTTCACTCTCTGCAAAAAGAATCTCATCTGCTATTTCTACGCTATTTTTCTGCATGACAAGCTCCTTCAGCTACCGGTACATGGAAGATGCTTGCAAAAAACTGAGTTGCAAGAGGCTCATTCTTTCGAGCAAGTTCCAGATTATCACCGCTGTAAAAATAATAACATCCTCTGTACTGCATATCGAGATATTCGCATGTCTGAGAAAATGCATCCTCAAACCCACGCGGTATGGATTCCCCATAAGATGAGATCACATACAGGTCTTTGCCTGCGAGGCGCCGTCCGATATCTTTGCGTATGTCGAGCAGATCGCTCCAACGATCGATAAAGGTTTTAAGAGATGCGCTCATCGAATACCAATAGACTGGTGTTGCCAAAATGATGGGATTGTATCGCACCATTTTTTCAGCAAGAGGAATAAAGTCGTCTTTTGCATTGGAATAGGTGTAATCGTATTGGGCGATGTTTAGGTCTCGCAGGTCGACAATCGGGATGGGTGTATCTTGAATCACTGTTTTGATCGCTTTCAATGTATGTCCATCGCTGCGACTGCTTCCGAAAATAATGATGGGGTTTGTTGTCGCTTGCTTTCGGGCAACCATTAGGATGCCCGTATCCCACTCATGTACAGTGGAAAACCCTGCCTTAGCGTAGGTTTTTACGGCGACCTTATTTCTTTTGTCAGGATCGACGAGGCATGCGTCAAATTGCTGAAAAACGTGAGTCTTTAGGAAGGCTTTTAGGCTCTCAACCCCGAGCCCCTTTCCTATGCTGCCCGAGTCGCCGATGTAAAAGTCCAATGCAGCCAAGGACGAATTGATTTCGGAACGCACCTCTTGCAGATCAAGTTCATCCCGTTCAAAATCAAAAGCGTTGTACATTTGGATATAACCAATCGGGCGCTCCTGAAAATGCATAAGGAAAGGATAAATTGGCTTCCTTTCCCCTTTAACATTTTTGTAACCATGAATATAAGAACTGTATTTCTTCTCTATCTCTTCGAGAGACCAAGTTTTCCCTTCTCCCCACCATTCTGCTACGTGGGGTTCTTGCATCCATTTGTGGAGAAGAGGAAGATGATGCGATTTAAGAGGCTCAAAATGAAACATGCTTTATTGGACCTCTCCCCTGATCGCTTCCCAAACAAATGGACATACCATTTCTTGAGATAGGCTTTTTATTTCGACCCATGCGTAGTGCATTAATGACGTCGGATTCGGCTGAATTTTTGACAATCCGGCCACTGAGTAAACTAACCCAATGTGATGGAATTGGTAAGGTTGATCCTCGCTCGAAACATCAAAGCAAGTAGAGAAATTGCCAATGAGGGACATCGAGTCAAAATCCATCCCTACTTCTTCTATGAACTCACGATGCAAAGCTTGTTCGATCCCTTCTCCAAATTCCACTTTGCCCCCAGGAAGATCGAGCCGTCCGACGTAAGGACCTTTATCTTTGGTCACTAAAAGCAGCTCTCCATTTTCTTTTGCGACGCCATAGACTCCGATACGGCTAACGTGTGCAGCTGGTGCATGAGAAAAAGACACAAGCGATTGAATTCGACTTACAGCCTCGTCGATCGAGTTGTGATGAGTATCAATTTCCAAGTCATAGGAAGTGTCTGCGTGGACTTTATAAAACTGTCCTCTAGCAGACCCAATGATCCGGTTTCCTCGTTCTTTTTCCCTCTGTTCCAGAACCGGAAGAGGCGATTTGATTCCGACCCATAGAACCGAGAATTCTTTGAGCAGGTCTTTCCATGAATCCACTTGATCTTTTCCAAATGAAACATCATCGATGATGATATAATGGCCTTCCCTCGCAAGGGTCAATATCACCTCCTGAAAGGTCTCTCCGATCTTTCTGGCAAATGGACCTATCTGCAGTTCCTGAATAGGGAGTCCAAGATGGTCTTTATCTTTTTTCCAGCTATATCCAAGATGACTGGTTCCACCCGTCCAATTATTTACTTTTTCGGGCATCCAGCCAATGATTTTGTCGATTCCAACGTGGAGAAATGGTGGCTCCAATGCTTGCTGCAAAGCAATAGCTAGAGTGGTTTTGCCACTGCTTGACGGTCCGTTTAAATAGATGATTTGAACCGTCTTTCGCGTCATTCGAGCACCCCTCTTTTGCTGAGCTCGTTTCTCAATTGTGGCTCGGATGAGAAAAGAATCGCATCGATACCCACCACTTTCGCTGCCTCGACGTTTTCTGCTTTATCATCGATGAAGATGATCTCCTCCGCAGGAAGGTTTATTGTTTTGAGTAAAAGCTCATATGCCTTTGGATCTGGTTTCTCAAGACCCATTTCGCAGGATAGAAGGCAGGGTTCGAACGGCTCGTAAAAGCCGAAATCACGGATTAATTTTGTGTAGCGATCATCAATATTGGACAGCATTCCTACGCGGAGCCCCTTGTCTTTCAATTGATCGATGAGCACGTACATGTTAGAATCTGCTCCCACGCTCTTTTTGAGCGTGTCTGTGTACCTTTGTGCCCAGTCTTTTGGCAGTTGAATACCCTTTTTTTGAGCAAATTCGATCCAGAAATCGATATCTGATTTTCCTGCTTTCATCGCCTTTCTTTTTTCGAGATTCGCTGATTCGAATTCTGATTCCGAAAAATGGAATGAGTCGCACATGAAGTTCACAACGACGGAGCGGTCGTTGAATCCGATTACGTTGCCCCAATCAAAGACGACCGCTTGAGGAGCGGCAAGAAGAGTTGTAGCTGTCATGGTGGATAGGATAAAAGAAAATAAATGTTTTTTCATACTGTGTCTCAATGAGTTTCATTGTTGGAGTTCTCTAGATGTTCGTGGAAAAACTGCATAAGTTCGTTCCATGACTCTCTACTTGCTTTGGCGTCTGCCTCACGGCTTCCTCCCATCGAGAACCAAAGCTTTCCGATAGGATGGTAATAAGTTGGCCCAGGAATGGGCAGGTTCGGAATATTGATCCCATGACCAGCATCTGGATAGTTCAGGTGTTTGGCAAGAATGCTCGATCCCTTCTCTTTTAAACGGTCTAAAATTCGCTTTGCATAGATCTCAGATGGCCACATCTGGTCATTTCCCCCTGATATGAGAAGGATTGGGCATTGGATCTTTTCAACAGGAATCGCAGCCGCTTCAAATGCTGCGATATCTTTCATACCCTGAAGACACTTGTCCCGAGTGGTGGCTGGGCGATCCACGCGCTC
>CAZZLR010000013.1:0-11042 GCA_964655045.1 uncultured bacterium
GTAATTTTGGGGAGGGGAGCATTGGGCATGGCTGCTGCGCTGGGATTTGTGGCTCCAGGGAAAGAAATCTGCACGTCTGCATCAATGACTCCATCGATTTTTCGAATTGTGTTGCAGAGTTCCTCCGCTAATCCCGCTTGATAGCGCACCGTGTCTTCCAAATTGGAAGACATTAGTCCCGATTTTGCAAAGAGCGTTAAAAGATTGGTTCCTTGACGGCGCGGCAGCCCTACTTTATTTAAGATAGCCATGGCATCGACGGATCTGTCCGAGGCGACGCTAATCATATATTGAGTGATCGCCGCGGCTGCGCCTACCCCCTTGCTTGGAGCGGGGATTTTTTGCGCGCTGATTCCCTTGGAAGCAAGGTAAACGACAATCTCATTGGCTTCTCTTTCATCGAGTTGATTTACGATTGTCTGATTCGATTCGCAAGCAACGAGAAAAAGAAGTAAAAAAAAGGAGCCAATGTGCAGAAAACGGTTTTTCATAGTTTTGTATCTCTCTTGCGGTATTTTTAAGAAGAGGCGCCCCTCTACTGTATTTATACCGCAAATGTGGTATAATCTCAAGTATGTACATTGTGATCCTAAATTGGAATGGCAAGAAAGATACTTTGGAATGTTTGGACTCGCTGCGTCATGTAAAATTTTCAAAATTCCAAATTATTGTTGTCGACAATGGCTCAAGCGACGATTCCGTTGCGGCTATCCGCGCATTGCACCCGGAAGTTTTTTTGATAGAAACCGGGAGAAATCTGGGATTTGCCGGGGGCAATAATCCGGGGATTACATGGGCATTATCGCAAGGGGCGGAGTGGATTCTTCTCTTGAATAACGATACGGTCGTCGATCCCGATTTTCTCAACGGTTTCATGGCGGCCTCCCAAGAGCGGCCCCGGGCAAAAATCCTGGGCGCTAAAATTTATCGCTATGGGGATAGGGACTGTATCGATCATCTGGGAGGAGCTTGGAATCGTGGAAAAGCGGAGTTTGATTCGCTGAATTCCGGAGAACGGGACGATGGCGTTTCCTTTACGGAGATGCGTTCTGTCGATTATGTTTGCGGAGCAGCTCTTTTGATGCATCGGACGGTTCCTGAGGCGATCGGGCTGCTCGAGCCCCGCTTTTTTCTTTTTTGGGAAGAGACTGACTTTTGTTCTCGGGCGAAAAGAGCCGGATTCGAGATATGGACGGCGCCTCAGGCGAAAGTGTGGCATAAAATTTCTGCTTCATTTACCGGAGGAAAGCCTCAGATGCATTATTTCTGGTGGCGCAGCCGACTTCTTTGGATTGAGCGTAACTGCCTTCCCTCCTTACGTAAGGAGATTTATCGGCGCGTAATCATTCCCGAGATCTGGAAAATGGCGCGCCATTTCTTTGTAAAACGTTTCGCATCATGGATGGGAGGAGGCGCTGCGGCCAAGCAAAAAGCGTTGCGCTGCCGAGCAGGGCTGCATGGCGTTTTCGATTACTGGAAAGAGCGTTTCCGCTTTGCGGTTTTTAGGAAAAGGTCTTTTTGACCTATTATCTATTATAGTTCACCCTTCTCCCACTGTCATCGTGAAGATTGGAACCAAAAAATTCCAATCTCATAGGTGATCAAAGAAACCAAACCGGAAGCGAACGCTCCCCAAAGAAGATCGTAGCAGACCATCGTGAGAGGCCATCCTTTGAGTGTAGCCAGATTCGTCAGATCATAGGTTGCGTAGCAAATGAGACCAAAAAGGGCGCCAGAAAAAATGGCCATGGTTACGCTTCTCTCTTTCAGCGCAGGCTCTATAACAAAAAAAACAAGACCGAACAGATAGAGACCATAAAACAAAAGGACAGCGCCCCATCGAATGTCGTCAGTCATAAGAAACCCGATGTGTTCCTGATACATATCTTTTGCGATAACGCCTACCCATAACAGATCTATCACGGAAAATAATAAAAGGGAGACAAGATACAATGGAATCATGAAGATACCTCGTGGCTAAGTGCTTTGTGAAGAGTTGGGTAGGTGAAAGAGAATTGTAAGTGTGTCAAAAGCCTGGGAATCACTTTTTGGCTTGCGAGGAGAACAGTTCCCAATTCTCCCAAACACAGTGTAAGAAGCCATGCAGGAACAGAACAAACAGTGGGTCTTTGCACGAGCGATCCGAGTGTTTTGGTAAACGCACAATTGCGAATAAGCTCTGGAGCGCTCGCATTGATGGGACCTCGGATACGCGTATCCCAAAGAGCGTGCATATAGATGCTGACAAGATCTTCCCTATGAATCCAGGGAAACCATTGGGTTCCTTTGCCTAACTTCCCCCCTAAACCCCACCGAAAGAGAGGGAGCATTGTAGACAAAGCGCCTCCCTCTTGGCTTAAAACGGTCGCGGTGCGTACTGAGACAGTACGGATGCCTAACGAAGCGATTTGTTGCGCTGCCGCCTCCCATTGGAAACAGACAGAAGCAAGAAACCCTGCTCCATGCGCGCTTGTTTCATCGAGGCTCTCATCGCCTCGATCTCCATAAAATCCAACAGCAGAAGCGCAAAGAAAGGTTTTGGGTCGTATTTTCTGCTTAGAGAGAAAATGATACATCGCCTCAGTGGTTTTCACTCTACTGTCGCGAATCGATTGCTTTTGCTTTGTTGTCCACCGATGAAAAATAGGAGCCCCTGCAAGATGGATGATCGCATCGCAATCCGACATTACAGGGGGAATGTCTCCCTCCATCAGATTTGCGTACACAGTAGGAATTTCTGAACAATATGCCGATTTTCTTGTCGATACAGCGATGACTTCGTGTCCTTGTTCACGCAGAGCTTTACAAAGACAAGAACCAATCAATCCTGTTGCGCCTGTGATGACCACCCGCATAGTTTTTTTTCTTTCGTACACAAATCCTTTCGGTTTTCGATCTCTTCACCATAGACGAAAAGAAATTTCTCGCTACAGCGGGAATCGCTCATTGCTTTGACGCGCTCAAATATGACATTATTTGTTTCTTTTGGTATAATGTCGCAGACTTCTGCACTCCCAGGCCTCTTTGCGATAAAGGGCGGCTGTCTTCAAGGGATCGGGGGCCTTGCAAATATCTCTGCCGACAATGATGACGTCGCTGCAATTTTCTGACAAAATTTCTTTTACCGTTCTATACTGCTGTCCGAGCGAATCGATGCCGGCAGATAATTTGACCCCAGGGGTAAAATGAATCATACCCGGATTTTGGCTGAGTTTTCTTAGACAAATGAACCCGCAGACAAAATCAGCGTTTGCTTCTGCAAGGGCGACCGCCTGCTGCGTATAAGCTCCCGTTGCCAAGGTTCCCGCAGAGCTCATTTCCGCAAGAAGAAGAAGGCCGGCTCTTTGGGTGGTTTGCGCTTGGCGCAACCCGTCGATGATTCCTTCCCCCGGAACAATATGAGCATTGACGAGGTCTGCCCAATCGGCAATTCGATATAGCCCTTGGGCGTATTGCAAAGAGACCGTTTGCCCAATATCGGCGAATTTTCGATCTTCGAAGATCAAAAAACCATGGCGCTCTGCGATTTTCCGGAGAGCTTGCGTGCAAGCAGGAGTAAAGTCTTCGAGAATATCAATATGTGTTTTCAATACGCAAAGAAAAGGTCCCAAGGTCTCGGCCCAATACAAAAGCTCCGCTTGCGTCGAAACATCGCAGGCAAATGCAAGATTCGTCTCTTTTTTGGCAATGATCTCAAAGAGTTTTCGAGCCATGGGATGAGTCGCCGCATTTTTCCGATCTTCCCAAGAAAGGGAAGAGCGCAGAGGATGAACGGCTGGACGATCTTCGGAAAAAAAAGGATTCGGCGCGGCGATCTGTTCGGATTTCTTTTGAAGTTCGGGAAGGGTATCCTTTTGAAGATAGAGGGCATCTCGATCGGCAGGAAGAATTTTTCCTTGCAGGGCAAGGACGTCTGCCATCTTCCGCATCGTGAACAAAGAATGAAGCCGATATCCTTTGGCTTCAATGGCGTCCCGCCCCCCTTGCTCCCGATCGACGATCACGACCACATCTTCGACGACAAGACCCTCTTCTTCCAAAGCGCGGATCGTCTCCAAGACACTTTGTCCCGATGTAATGACATCTTCAATGAGCAAACATTTTTGTTTCGGCCGGAAAACGCCTTCGACCATTTTTGCCGTCCCATATTCCTTTTTCTCTTTGCGTTTGAGAACCATAGGGATTCCAGTCTGCAAAGAAACAGCCGTAGCAAAGGGAAGCGCCGTATAAGGGACCCCGCAGACAAGTTCATAAGAGGTTTGCGCAGCCGCTTGGATGATCGCTTCGCTAATTTGGTATATAAGACGCGGAGAAGAAATCGTTGTGCGCAAGTCCAAGTAAACAGGAGAAATCAAGCCGCTTTTTAAAGTAAACGAACCGAACTTGATCGCGCCTAGAGCATGAAAGTCATGGATGAGTGTTTGCATAAGTCTCCTGAAATTTAAAAGCAAGATATGGATCCCACATCATTCCCGTCGCGCTCAGAGCAAGACAGGCTCCCTCCTCGAGCATCTGCCGAAGATGTTCTGCCGTCATCAATCCTCCGCACCCTAGGAGGGCGAGATCTAATTTTTCTTCTCGGTTGATTCGAGCTGCGGCGCGCATAAAATGAAGCGCCTCGTTCCGAATCGCGCTGCCGCAGACGCCGCTTGTCCGCCGCTCCGATCCCAGGACAGGAAAACCCTGCTCGTCGATGACGCTCATGCTGACCGAATTGAGCCCGCATACGCCGGCAGCTCCTGCCATGGCAAGCGCCCGCAGAATGGAACGGAGATGTTCTTCATTTTCGCAAAGACCCACCTTGGCCAGCAGCGGAATGGGACGGATGCTTTGTGCGATCGCCTTGGTAAATGTATAAACGTCTTCTGCGCAGCTATAAAGGCTTCCCGTCTCCTTTGCGACATTGGGACAAGAAAAATTCGCCTCAATGATTTTCGCCCCGGCGCTTTTGGCTAGTTGTGCCGCTGCAACAAAATCTTTGAGAAAATTCTCTCCGGGACGCTGCGTTCCCACAACCGAAACAATCATAACTTGACCTGCGCCGAGAGAAGCGTTGGCGCGGGAAATATCTTCCATTAAAAACTCGGGAGACATCGAAGGCATCCCAAAGGAATTAGTGATGGAAATATCCTTTGAAAGGAAAGGCGGCTTGCTTGCGAGCGCCCCCTTTTCATTCCTTTCTACAAAGACGATATTGGGCAGAGGATGGCTAGGGTGCTCTCTGCTGCGGATCGTTTTGTAGGTCAGAACGTCGAATCCAAGCTTTCCTGCCAAGGCAACCCAAGCAGAGTTCAAGAGCGGCCCCGCTGGAACGCCAATAGGGGAGAGGAGCGGGAAACCGAGAAAATCGATGGGCTCGCGCGGTGCGCGCGGGAAAATTTCCCCTGAGAAGCAAGGCCCGTCCCGCATGTTTTCTAAATAACTTTTATGCGGATCGTATAGGGGAGCCATCACAGAGCCTCTAAATCAAAAACCATCCCTTCCAAAATCGTATAACGCGGCCATCCTTGCAGCGTCCATCCTGCATAAGGAGACCATTTGGCCTTGGTATGCAATCGGCTGTCTTTCACTTCTTTACTCTTCAAAAGATCGACGAGAACGACATCGCTATGAGGCGGCAATTGGAAGATTTCTTGAGGACGGGTATGCGTTAAAGAGATCAATTGCTGTAAAGAGAGTTTGCGTTCATGGTAAGCGTTTAAAAGAAGGGGTAGATAAAGTTCAATAGAGGGAAATCCGGAAGGGGCGACGCCAAAAGGACGTTCCTTTTCTTCCTTGGTATGAGGCGCATGATCCGTTCCGATCGTATCGATGACGCCCTCATGAATGGCTTCCCATAGCGCATCGCAATCGCAGGAAGTTCTGAGAGGAGGATTCACAAGCGCCTTCGTCCCTAGGGCTCCATAGGCTTTTTCATGTAAGAAAAGATGATGGGGAGAAACTTCTGCATAAACGGAGACGCCTGCTTGTTTAGCCGCGCGAATCAATTGCAGCTCCTCCTTTGCGCTTACATGGACAATGTAGAGGCGCGCGCCATGTTTTTGCGCAAGTTCGATCGCTAAAGCCACGGAACGCGCCGCGGCTTCGGGGCTGCGAATCGCTGAATGCACCGCCGCATCCGTTCTCATGCAATGCTTGGTCTGGTTCAACCGGATCAATCGCTCATCTTCCGCATGGACGGCAACCAATACGTTTTCTTGCGCCGCAATCCGGAACGCCTCCTCTAGCGAGGCGGGATCGGAGATCAAAAGATCGCCGGTGGAAGACCCCATATAAATTTTCAATCCCGCAATGGCTCGCTTTGCCAAAGCAATTTCTCCGAAATGGCGTGTGTCAGCGCCAAGATAGAGGCGGTAGCGCAGTGGAATGCCCGCTTGTTTCAATTGGTTTTGAATGATTTGTTCTTTTGCTTGTAAACGGGCGTATGTCGACGTTGCTGGAAAATTATTCGGCATGTCGCAGACGGTGGTGACTCCCCCTGCGATAGCTGCTTTGGCGCCGCTTTCCCAAGTTTCTTTGTGCTCGGCTCCCGGAATGCGAAAATGGACGTGAGGGTCGATGAGGGCGGGCAGCATCGTCAGCCCCGTTGCGTCGAGTATCCGGGAAGATTGAGAGGGAATGCGGTGGACGATACAGCGTCCGTCAGGGGTGTGCGCATTGCGGATTTCGATCACCAAGGAGCCTCTTTGACTTCGCTGCGGGAAAAAGATTTTTCGCAAAAAGAGCAGAAAAGAACAACAGTCTCTTCATTTTCTTCAACGAGGAATTGACTCTTGATCTGTTCATGCCCGGTAATGCAACGGGGATTGGGACATTGCAAAGTTCCCGAGATTTCTTTGGGCATATCGACGCGGAATTTTTTGACGACTTGATACTCTTCGATGACATTCACCGTAGCGTTTGGTGAAAAAATCGCGATCTGTTCCGCATGCTCCGGAGAAAGAAAAAAATAGGCGATCTTGATGAGGTCTTTGATCCCCAGAGAGGGACTTTTCAAATTCAAGCCCACAGTGATTTGCCGGTGATGATCGGGAAGGTGGAGGAGACGGATGATTTTTAAAGCGTTTCCGGCCACGATATGATCGATGACCGTGCCTTCTCGAATGGCCGGAACGGAGCGTGTCTTTTCTGTCATAGACGCCTCAAAAATAAAGCCAAGATGGCCGTCCTGACTGCAATCGAATGAGCAGCTTGTTGAAAGTAATAGGCATAGGGCGTTTCATCGATGGCGGTGTCGATTTCATCCACGCGAGGAAGAGGATGGAAAATTTTTAAATTGGGCTTTGCATTGTTGAGATGCTCTTTTCTCAACAGGCAAGGGTTATGAAAGGACTCGCCCATAGGAACAAATCTCTCTGTTTGAATCCGCGTCATATAGAGGATATCCACCTTAGGGATCACCGATTCAAGCGTGGGATGGAACGAGAATTTGATCCCTTTCCTGCGTAGATCGCGTTGAATGGTTTCCGGCAGGCGCAGCGACTCGGGCGCGACAAAGTAAAGTCGAGTGCCGTAATGAGCCAGCGCTAAACTTAAAGAATGAACGGTCCTCCCGAATTTCAAATCTCCCGCAAGAGCGATGTGAAGCCCATCCAATTTCCCTTGGCATTGTAGAATAGAGAAAAGGTCGAGCAGCGTTTGCGTAGGATGCTGGTTGGCGCCGTCGCCCGCATTCAAAATGGGCTTATTGCTGATGAGGGAAGCGAAACGAGCCGATCCCTCTAAGGGATGGCGCAAGGCAATAATGTCCGCATAGGCACCCACCATGCGTATTGTATCTGCCAACGACTCTCCCTTTTTAACGGAAGTGTGCGAAGCGTCTGAAAACCCGATGACGGAACCTCCGGCGCGAATCATAGCCGATTCGAAAGAAAGACGGGTGCGCGTCGACGGCTCAAAAAAACAACTGGCTAATACGAGCCCTTTGAATAGATCGGGCGCGCAAGAAGCATCGAGCCGTTGCGCTGCTTGGAGAATAAAATCGAGAGTTTCTCGGGAAAGATCCGCGATGGAGATGAGCGACGAAAGTTTCACATCAAACGCAGTGGTCACGTTAGCAACTGTAAGGCAGAAGCGAGTATTTCGCAAGGGTCGATTTGCAGTAAGCAAAATGGGGCGGCGCATTTTCTTTTGATGCAAGGAGAACACGTTTGCGGTTTTTGCAATGCAATCGCCCGCTTGGCTTGATAAGGGCCGCAGCGGAGGGAATCTGTGGGCGCATAAAGGCCAAGCGCTGGCACATTCAGCGCGCAGGCGAGATGAAAAGGTCCCGTGTCATTGGAGATGAGAAGATCCGTCTTTTTTAAAAAAGCGGCGAAAGGACGTACTCCCCGAAAGGGGCCCGCCCGTTTCGCTTCGGGAATCGCTTGCAGAAAAGCGCGTATCAATTCTTCTTCTTCGGTAGTTCCGGTAATCCATAATTCACAATCCACTTCGTTTTGCAAGGCGCGCCCTAAAGTAATAAAATGTTTTAAAGGCCAGCGTTTAAAGAGGTCTTTGGAACCGGGGTGGAGAACGATTTGTTTTTTATACCCCAAACTTTTCGGGTTGTTTGGGTAGAATTGGATTGTTTCTTCCGGAGAGAAAAAAAAAGAAAGCGTTTCCGTATGTGTTTTCCCCCCCGCGCGCTCTATAATGCGCAAGCGCCTTGCAATCTCGTGTTCTTGAAAATCTTCAAGAGGTTCGCTTAAGCAGGCGTCAAACCCTTTATTGATCCCTCTCGTACCAATGATCCGTTGCGCGCCTAATAAAGAGCAGAGAGGGAAGATGAGCCGCTGGGAGGCGTGAAAAAGGAGGATCGTGTCAAAACGTTCCTTGTAGAGCGTCTTGTACAGTTTGATGATCCGGGGAAGAAGGGGATGGGTGGCGAGATAACATCGATCGATCGAGGGGTGGTGCATCAAAATTTCCCAACCGATCGGAGAAACCGCTACGCCGATGAACGCATCGGGAAAAGATTGGCGCAGCGATGTGATCGCAGGGCCTGCCCATAAGGTATCCCCCAGAGCCGTGGTTGCGATGATGAGAAAGCGTCTTTGTCCTTGCGGAACATGAAGGGGAACGAAAGGACGCAGAATCCGAACTAGCTGTTGGAGAATAAGATTTTTGAACGGCACCGGGTTTCTTCGAGATGAATTTCCTGAAGGTTTTTGAGCAACGCCGCTCCGGCGGCTTCTTTTTTTGCTTGCGATGGATAAAGAGGACGTATGGGAAGTGTGCGCGGATCGAGCTCCGCTAAACATTGCAAGAAAATTTGGGCGATTTGTGGATTTGTAATTAAGGGGATGTGGTGGTCGATGGCAAGACGGCGCACTTGAAAGCCCGCCCTATCTTTTTCTTGTGGTTTAGGAATATTGATGATGAGATCCACTTGCTGTCCGCTCAGTAAAGAGGAGACGTTCGGCTCATAATTTTCTCCTACTTTATGGACTGAAATAGAACCAATGCCCCGCGCGGCTAAAAATGCATGAGTGCCCTCCGTTGCAAAAAGGTCCCATCCGGCCTCATCGAGCGCAAGTAAAGGCGAGACTAGTTTCTGCCGATAATCTTCTGCGCAGCTAATCAAAATACGCTTCCCCTTGATTTTTTGTTCCGTCGAAAGCCAAGAAGCAAAAAAAGCCTCGGCATAGGTATTGCCAATATGGGCGACTTCTCCCGTTGAGGCCATCTCTACGTTGGCTACAGGATCTGCGCCCTTAAGCCTTTTATAGGAAAATTGAGGCGTTTTGACGCCGACATAATCGAGCTCGAGCGTTTCAAATAATTGTGGTTTATGTTTTCCCAGGATCGCTTCCGCCGCGATCTGAATGAAATTGACCTGTGTGACCTTGGACACAAAAGGAAATGAGCGCGATGCGCGGACATTGCATTCGATGACCTGCAGCTGGTTGTCTTTAGCAATGAATTGAATATTGAAAGGTCCCGAAATATCAAGAGCGGAAACGATTGCGGAAGCTATAGCTTTGGCTCTCCGGATCGTTTCTAAATAAAGCCTCTGCGGAGGAAGAACAAGGGTCGCATCGCCTGAATGTACGCCCGCATTTTCTACATGTTCGCTGATCGCGGAGACGGCGATGACTCCTTTCTGAGCGACGCCGTCGATTTCTAATTCCTTTGCATTCTCAATGAATTTGGAGAGGACGATGGGATGATCGGAAGAGACGATGGCAGCGTCAAAAAGATATTGTTTGAGTTCGGCTTTATTATAGACAATGTTCATCGCTGCGCCCGACAAGACGTAAGAAGGACGGATCAAAACAGGGTAGCCGGCTCTTTCGGCGAAATCTTCCGCTTTCTCTAACGTTGTCGCTCGTTCCCATGGAGGCTGGTCAATCCCGAGAGAACGAAGCAGAGAAGAAAAAGCATCTCTATTTTCTGCTTGATCGATTTGAGAAGCGGGGGTGCCGAGAATGCGATACTTTGCTTGCGCTAAAGGGAAAGCGAGGTTGTTGGCAATTTGCCCCCCCACGGAGACAATGATCCCTTTTGGATTTTCGAAATCAGCGATATCGCGCACCCTCTCTAACGTCAGCTCCTCAAAATAGAGGCGGTCCGATTCGTCGAAATCGGTAGAGACGGTCTCGGGATTGGAATTGATCAACGCCACCGATTTTCCCAAACGCCGCAAGTGCCTGGCCATGTTCACGGCGCACCAGTCGAATTCCACAGAAGAGCCGATGCAATACGGCCCCGATCCTAAGATGATATGGGAAGGCGTTTTCGGCGGAGCGATGTCGTGGGAAATAGCATGGTAGGTTAGATATAGATAGTTTGTTTCTGTATCAAATTCTCCTGCTAAAGTATCAATTTGTTTGATATAGGGGGTAATCTTGTGTTTCAGACGATATTTACGAATTTCCGTTTCTGTTCTCTTTGTGAATTTTGCTAGAGAACGGTCGGAAAAACCGAGCTGTTTGGCTTGGCGGACAAGATCGGGATTTAAGGTGGAGCCAAAGGATTTTTGAAAAAGGGCGATTTTTTGAATATGTTGTAAAAACCAAGGATCGATTGCGGAGGCGATGTGGGCTTCGTGAATGGAGCCT
>CAZZLR010000014.1:0-10905 GCA_964655045.1 uncultured bacterium
TCCGAAGCAAAGCGACCTAAAAAACAACGCAAAGCGTGCAACACCTCACCCCGCAGCCGCAAACCTGCTTCGAGCCATACCGGCGTACGGCGATCCAAAATCACCCACAGAGATTGCTGCAACCCAATGGAGGCATGACTGTTTTCAGGATAGTGTTTGTATTGTTTTAAAAATTTTTTTAATTCATCTCTGGCAGAAAACGCACAGCCCGAAAGCCGAAGAAAACCCTCTTCGCACCGGCGTATTTTCCACAGCTTAAAGGCGCCGATTGCAGCCGTACTGTCTGCAAGAGCCCCCGCGCAAAGGATATGAAAAGACCCGATCCGAGCCATATCCACCAACCCTTCTTCCGGAAGGTCTTCCGCCATGAAGGAATGCCCCTCCTTGTACAAGAGTCCCTGAGCGCTGCGAGGAACCATCTCTAAGACGCAAATCGGCCTTTTTTCTCTGATCATTTGACGCATCCTCTCTTCAATCAACACCTCCGCTTCCGCAGGAAGGGTCTCTGAAGAAAGAAAATCATAGGAAAACCCAAGAGACGTCCGCCTCTCTCCCAAGAGCTGAATTCCAGGAAAAAGTTCGAAAAGAGCTGTGGCAGCAACCACGGCTGCGGTGCGGTGGATCATTGTAACCCCGGCTCGTGCATACCCAAACAGCCTGAACAATTGACGCTTAAGCCGGCAGAGTCCCGCATATTAGAAGGCGGGATCTTCGGTTTATCCCCAAATAATGGGATGTAGCTGACTCGAACAGCCGACCTCCACGATGTCAACGTGGCGCTCTAACCAACTGAGCTAACATCCCGTTCAAACTAGTGTGCATCGCGAGAATCCTTTGCTTCGCTTTCGTTATACGGAAGCGAATGTGATGGACTGACTCGCTAACAGTGAACCTATTTTAGAAGATTGCGCCCCTTTAATGCAAGAGGCAAAAAGAACCCTGCGATCACCCAGGGTTCTTCACAGTTTCCGAAGAAGAGGAAAAGGCGTCCGCCGACTCCTCGATGAATTGAATGGCTCCTTCTTTCGCCACAATCAGAAACTTCTTTTCGAGATTGGGCTGCTGCAGTAATTTTTCCGCCAACGGATCTTCTAAATATTGTTCAATCACGCGGCGCAGCGGCCTCACTCCCATTTCCGGCACATATCCTTTCTCTACCAAAAATTCTCTTGCGCTTTCTTCAAGAGAAACTTGAATCTGTTTTTTTGCAAGACGCGTCTGCAATTTACTGAATTCAAGATCTACTACCTGATGCAGCGCTTCCTTTGTTAGAGGACGGAAAATGACCAATCCGTCCAAGCGGTTGAGAAACTCCGGTTTGAAATGCTTTTTGACAGAGGTTTCTATTTTTTCCTGCATCACCTTATAATCCATCACACTCTCATGAGCGCCAAAACCGACCTCTGTCGATTTACGGATCAAGTCCGCCCCGAGATTGGATGTCATAATAATAATCGTATTCCGAAAATCAATCTTCCTTCCCACAGAGTCGGTGAGCCGCCCTTCTTCCAAAATCTGCAAGAGCAGATTCATCACGTCGGGATGGGCTTTTTCCACCTCGTCAAACAATACAACGCAATAAGGACGCCGGCGCACCTGTTCGGTCAGCTGCCCCCCTTCCTCATATCCCACATATCCGGGAGGAGAACCCGTCATACGGCTAATCGCAAATTTCTCCATATATTCAGACATATCGACTTGGATCAAAGCATCTTCTCCGCCAAACATTTGCAAAGCCAGCAGACGAGCTAGATGCGTTTTCCCCACCCCGGTAGGCCCCAAGAAGAGAAAAGCCCCAATAGGCCGATTAGGATCTTTAATATCGGAACGGCTTCTGCGAATCGCCCGGCATACCGTACTCAAGGCATCGTCTTGGCCAATAAGTTTAGAGCGCAAGGAGACTTCCATCTTCAACACTTTTTCCGTCTCTCCTTCCGTCAAACGGGTCACGGGCACCCCTGTGTGTTTGGCCACGATATGCGCAATATCTTCTTCATCGACAATCGGCTGGTGCTCTTCCTTATTTGATGTCCACTCGCTTTTAGCCTTTTCCAGCTGCTCGCGTAAATGTTTTTCCGTATCGCGAAGACGGGCGGCTTTTTCATATTCCTGATGGCCGATCGCATTTTCCTTAGCCGCTCTCGCCTCTTCAATCTGCGACTCAAGTTGAGCAAGGTGAGACGGCTGATGCATCATCGCAATGCGCGCTTTCGCTCCCGCCTCGTCCAAAAGATCGATCGCCTTATCCGGCAAAAAACGCCCCGATAAATAACGATCCGACATCACCACAGCCGCCTTGACCGCCGCATCCGTATACACACATTTATGATGCTCTTCATACTTCGCTTTGAGGCCGGCCAGAATCGCAATGCTCTCTTCTACATTGGGCGGTTGGACAATAATTTTTTGAAAACGACGCTCCAGAGCGGGATCTTTTTCAATATGCTTGCGATACTCATCCAATGTCGTGGCGCCAATGCATTGAATTTCCCCTCGAGAAAGAGCCGGTTTCAAAATATTGGAGGCATCTATCGCCCCCTCGGCCGCTCCTGCCCCGACAATAGTGTGGATCTCGTCGATAAAAAGGAGGATATTGCCATTCTTTTTTACCTCGTCCATGACCGCTTTGATTCTTTCTTCGAACTGGCCCCGGTATTTCGTCCCTGCGATCATCAAAGTCAAATCAAGGGAGATCAATCTTTTTTTGCGCAAATTTTCCGGAACATCCCCACGGACAATCGCTTGAGCGAGCCCCTCGACGATAGCGGTTTTGCCTACCCCTGCCTCCCCAATCAAAACAGGATTATTTTTTCTCCGGCGGCACAAAATTAAAATCAACCGCTCTACTTCTCCTAGACGGCCGATCACCGGATCTAGCTTCCCTTCCCGGCAAAGATCCGTAAGATCATGGCCGTAAGTGCGCAAAGCCGGCATCTTATCCACCACCGAAGAGCTTCCTCTATCTTGCGGAGGCACGCGTCCCTGGCTCCCTCCGGGGGGAGGTGTAGAAGAGGAAGCGCCGCCAATCGGAGGAAGCTGTAAATTAAAGGTTTCAAGTTCCTTCAACACTTCCTTGCGCACATCCTTCAATGAAATATTTAAATTTTCCAGCACCTGCGCCGCGACCCCGTCCGTCTGACGCAAGAGAGCCAGCAAGAGATGTTCGGTTCCTACATAATTATGATTGAGGTTCGCCGCTTCCTCATTGGCGAACTCAAAGACCTTTTTCACTTTGCCGGTCAGAGCAGGATCTCCGTAGACTTGGATTTCAGGGCCGAATCCGACCACCTTTTCCACCTCGGAGCGGATCGCATCATAGTCGAGGTTCATATTGCGGAGAACATTCACAGCAATGCCTTGGCCGAGTTTCATCAATCCTAAAAGAACGTGTTCCGTTCCCAAATAGTTGTGATTCAACCTCTGCGCTTCTTTCTTTGCAAGCTTGATTACTTGTTTTGCGCGATTGGTAAATTTATCGAACATAACCGCCCTCTCATTCTATTTTACATTTTTGCCGAATTTCTCTCGACAACCCTCTTTCCCCTGAGTATCATAAAGACTTGTCTATACGGCCTCATTCTTCAATAGCGCAAGGGAAAACTTTTCATGTTGCATATAATAGATACAGGGATCGCTTATCCTCAAGAGAATATGGATAAAGACAAAAAATTTCTAGAAAGTTTAGGGAACGAAAATCATCCCATCCTCCATTTTTACGAATGGAAAGGGGCGAGCGCGACTTTCGGTCATTTTATCAATCCCGGCAAATATATCAACCTCGAAAAAGCGGAACAGGTCCATTTGCGCCTCGGCCGGAGACCGACCGGGGGAGGCATCGTGTTTCATATTTGGGATTTTGCGTTTTCTTTTCTCATGCCTTCCACGCACAAAAATTTTTCAGCCAATACCCTTGCCAATTACCGTTTTGTCAACGAAGCGGTTCTACAATCGGTTCAAGAGATTTTTCCTTTGCGCGACGCGATGTTGATCCCCGAAAATCTCCCCTTCAAGACTCCTGCCTGCCAAAATTTCTGCATGGCCGGACCTACGCAATACGATGTCGTCCATCAAGGCCTAAAGATCGCCGGCGCGGCGCAGCGTCGTAAACAGCAGGGATATCTGCATCAAGGGACGATCTCCCTCGCCTTTCCTCAGATCGATTTCCTCCGCACGGTACTTCATGGCGAACAAGCTCTTTTCGACGCCATGGCTCAGTGCCCCTTCGCTCCCTTAGGGAACGCTCCCTCGGCATCCCTCCTCGCGAACACACGGCTTCTTCTGCGAAAAACTCTTGCGCAAAAGCTCTTGGCAAAAATTCAAGGCAATCCCGTATAATTAACTCTCATATACCCAAGCAACCTGAAAAGTTAGGATTTAGAGGGTGTCTGCAAAGTGAGGTTCTGTCGATTTTCGGGTTCGTTGCAATCATTCGACCCCGAAGCTTTGGCACAGCCTAAACGTTGACTTTTCAGATTGTTTGGAAATAGATCAAACACGGCGGTTCTTTTATGTCAAAATCCAAAACGGCTATTTCTCCAACGCGAAGCGAAGATTACGCTGAGTGGTATCAAAGCGTCATCAAAGCTGCCGAACTGGCTGAACATTCTCCCGTCCGTGGTTGCATGGTGATTAAGCCATGGGGTTATGCCATTTGGGAAAACATACAGAAAATCCTCGACGCGAAGTTTAAGGAAACAGGTCATCAAAACGCTTATTTTCCTTTATTCATCCCATTGAGCTATTTGGAAAAAGAAGCAGAACACGTGGAAGGGTTTGCTAAAGAATGCGCTGTAGTGACCCATCACCGTCTTGAAAAAGACAAAGAAGGAAAATTAGTTCCGGCAGGCAAATTGGAAGAGCCTCTCATCGTCAGGCCTACTTCTGAAATGATCATCGGACACACGTTTGCGAAATGGGTTTCCTCCTATCGCGATTTGCCTTTGCTCATCAACCAGTGGTGCAACGTAGTGCGTTGGGAGATGCGCACGCGGATGTTTTTGCGCACAGCAGAGTTTTTATGGCAAGAGGGGCATACCGTTCACGCAAGCCGGTCAGAGGCGGAGCAAGAGGCGCGGCAAATGCTTCAAGTCTATCTAGACTTTACCCACCAAATCCTCGCCCTTCCCTTTATCGCCGGGGAAAAAACGGAAAGCGAACGATTTCCCGGCGCCTTGACCACATACACGATTGAAGGAATGATGCAGGATCGCAAAGCGATTCAGGGAGGGACCTCCCATTTTCTGGGGCAAAATTTCTCCCGCGCCTGTGGCATTGAATTCCAAAACATCCATGGAGAAAGAGAGCTGGGATGGACGACGTCTTGGGGTGTCACAACGCGCATGATTGGAGGGATGGTGATGACGCACAGCGATGATGACGGGTTGGTTCTGCCTCCTCGCATCGCTCCGGCCCATCTCGCGATCATTCCCATCATCCATAACCCTGAGATTCAAGCAGCGCTCATCGCGCAATGCGAAGACATCGCACGGGAGCTACGCACAATTTTATATCATGGGAGCCCGCTGCAGGTGATTGTCGACGCCAGAGATTTGCGCGGAGGAGAGAAAAGTTGGTCTTGGATCAAAAAGGGGATTCCGCTCCGCATCGAGATCGGTCCAAGGGAATTGGAGTCCGGACAATTTCATCTTGCCCGCAGAGACCGGCCGCATAAGGAAACGACGCAAGCCCCCCGCGGCGCACTGAAAGAACTCATCCCTTCTCTGCTCGACGCAATGCAGCACAACCTTTATAGCAAGGCGCTCGCTTTCCGCGAGCAAAATACCGTGGCCATCGATAGAATCGAAGATTTTTATTCGTTTTTCTCCGAAACGGCTCAATCTGCGAGCGGAGGTTTCGCTCTCTGCCATTGGAACGGAGATCCTGCGATTGAAAGCAAAATCAAAGAAGATCTCGGCGTAACGATCCGCTGCATTCCGTTAGAGGGGGACCTAGAGCCCGGAGCGTGCCTCTTCACGGGAGAAAAAAGTCCTCGGCGCGTTCTTTTTGCGAGAGCTTACTAATTTGAGCGCGTCAAAGCTAAGGGACTCGCGTCGCGTCTTTGTTCAATTGAAAATTTCATCCCGAGGGAAATACACACCTGTCCGCATGGCCGGCTGTCGCAGAAAATCACGCAATCTGCTACGCTGCTATTTTTCTTGAATGGATGTAAAAAAATGCTAGAATTTTTCCGTACGTACCAGCGCTTTTTTTTTATCGCCATTACCGCAGTCATCATCCTGTCCTTTCTTTTTTTTGGCGCCGCCTCCACGGAAAACTTAGAACATCTTGATTGCGAAACAGGAGCATCGGCTCCGATTACGCATACAGTCACCGGCCATCCTGTCTCTTTGGCAGAAATCCAGGATCTGTGTCGTTTCATCGCATGCGCAGCGGAACCTGTCTCCGATTCTCAAGGAAAGATCAATCTTTGCAATGACGGCGTTCTTCGCAATGATTTTATGAAAACAGGGCTCGACACGCTGCTGCACACCGCTTATCCGGAAGCAGCGCAAAAAAATTTCCCCTTTATCGCGGCGCAATTCATACTCCATGCAGCGGCCGTTGCCGAACAAAAAGGATATCGCGTCTCCCCGGAAGAGGCCAAGGGAGATTTATTCCACAATTTTCAAACTTCCCTTGGTGCGCTGCTAAAAGAAAAAACGATTCTTGCCGCGCCTTCCATGGCGCAGCATCTCAAGACACTCGGATTCCAAGAGGCCTCCGCCGTCAATGTCTGGCGTAAAGTCCTTTTATTTCGGAAATATTTTCAAGGAGCGGCTTCTGCTTCCTTTATCGACCGTCTTCCATTTAAAGATTTTTTTTCTTACGCCCAAGAAGGCGTTGCCGTGCAGCTTTATCAATGGCCTCCGGAGATGCGTTTCCAGACCTTTGAAGAGCTCATCGCTTTTGAAGTCTATTTATCGGCAATCGCGCCTCCCAGAGAAAACCCGCTCGATCTTCCTTCCGCTTATTATTCTCTTGCGGAGATTGCCACAGAATATCCGGAACTCATCCAAACGGCCTATACGGCTCGTATTCAAGAAGTCTCGCTGGCGACGGCCTCATTGCGCATTCCTTTAAAAGAGCTTTGGGATTGGCAGGAGGATTCGGAACACTGGGCTCTTTTATCTCAAAACTTTCCCTTTTTGCCACAGGAATTGCCCCGAGAAGAAAGGCTTTCCACGCTCAATCGATTGAAATCGAAAGAACGTTTCGCCGCAGACATCTTTTCCCGCATACAAATTTTATCCTCCCATCCACAATGGATCGAAGCGATCTTAAAGGACGCTCCAGGCCGCGAAGACACCATCGAAGCCTCTCCGCAAAGCGTTTCTCTTCAATCCATCCAAAAGCCATGGAAACTCTCCCAATATTTACAGCGAGCTTCCCAAGGCGATGAAACGGCAAAACAAGCGCTGCTCCATTATTCAGATGACGGGAAAACCCTGTATTGCATCCGCGATGTAGAAGCAGCCCATTCGCCCCGTCTTCTTTCTTTAGCCGAGGCAAAAGAAAAAGGAATTCTCGATCCTATTGTAGAAAGGCGTCTTTGGGCCTTTTATGAAAAAACCAAAAGTTCGAAAGGGGAAATCCGGAAATCTTTCTTCGAAGTCAAACGGGATCTTGCCAAAACGATGTTTTCCGAAGTGCTGCGGGCCATTGAAGATACCTCCCCTTCTCTTCCTCATGATGACTCCTACGCCCAGTTTCGCCTTTTGCATCCTGCGCAAGCCATGTTGAAAAAACTCCAGAATGGATCGCCCTCTTACGAAAACGACGGAAAGGATACTCAATTTGCATTCATCAAAAATAAACGGATCATACAAAGAACAACCCCAGAGGAGTGGATGAAAGAACAAGCCTTTACAAAGCTACCGGAACAATGGTCCGCCATTCATGTACCGGACAATGGCGATATTTCATTTTTTTATATCGAGCATAAACATGCACAGACGCGCCCTATCCTCGATCCCATCTCTTTTGGCAAGGAACTTATTGCCGCGGACGCCCAGATGTATCTGGCTGAGAAATTATTAAAAACAATAACCTTGAACAATTCGATGATTATCCCTAAGGAGCCTGCTTTATGAGTTTTTTTGAGGATCTTCCTTCTCTCTCTCCGGTTCAATTTTTCGGAGTCACCTGTGAATGTCTTTATACGAGAAACGCGCTGAAAGCGGAAAAAAACCACCTTCTCCCCTCTCTTTCCGATATGCTAGCAGAAGAATGTTTCGCTCAAGTATATGCCGGATGGAATATGCAAAAGCTTTCATTCCTCGTGATCTCAAAAATCCCTTTGCAAGAGGTGAACGCTGCGGATTTTCGCAAGGGCGATTCCATCGAAATTTTCATCGACACGCGCGATTTAAAAACCAAAAACTCCATTTCCCGTTTCTGTCACCATTTTCTATTTTTTCCGGCGCAAGTGCAGAACTTCCACGGACGCGAAATCACTCGATTTCATGGAGACGACGTTCACCGCCTCTGTCATCCGGAAGATCTTCAAGTCAGCGTCTCCTTGGAAAAAACCGGCTATAGCACCGCTATTGAGATCCCATCGGCTTGCTTGCATGGCTACGATCCTTTGAGCTTTAATCGATTGGGATTCACCTATAGGATCAATCGTTCTCAAGGAGCGCCCCAATATTTTGCCGTAACTTCAGAAGAATATGTCATTGAACAGCACCCCTCGACATGGGGTACTCTGCAACTCATTAAGGAGTAAGAACAATGTTCTATACAGACTCTCATGAATGGATTTCTCTCCTAGGGCAGCGAGGGCGCGTGGGCATTACAAAATATGCGCAAAAGGAGTTGGGGGAGATTGTTTTTATCGAGCTTCCCCGCATAGGGAGCGCCGTTGCCTTGGGAGAGGAGGTCTGCGTTCTGGAATCGACAAAGGCCGCGGCAGATGTGTATTCCCCTTTATCGGGTCGTATCGCCGCGGTCAATGAGGCGCTAAAGGATTCTCCTTTGCTTTTAAACCAAGATCCGGAGGGAGCCGGATGGCTCTTTGAAATAGAGCTTTCTCATCCGGAAGAAACAAGCAGCCTCCTTAACGAGACGCAATATTTGCAGGGGAAGGTTCCTTCTGCTTCAAGTTCGTCTCCCACCCTTTGATTTCCTCCAATAACTGAGGTTTTTCCAAATGGCGCCGAAGCAGCGCTAAGCTATCCGGCGTACTAGAAAGGTGCGCCAATTTTGCTAGAAGATGCAAATGACGTTTATCATCGCAAGCAAATAAGAAGAACAAGGTGTGGACGGGTCTGCCGTCAAGAGCCCCATATTCTATGGGTTTTTTAGGGAACACTACAGCCACGACGTCGAACGATTCTTCCAAGAGAAAGTCGCGCGTATGCGGCACTGCGATCCCATTAGAAAGAGCCGTTGGCATCAACCTTTCCCGATCGAGTAAAAGTTCCGTGATGACCTCTGCGTCGAGATGTAAATCTGCTGCAATCCGTTGCACAGATGCTCGGATCACTTCCTCTTTCGTGTCTCCTTCCACATCCGTGTAGACGCCCCCTTTATGAATGGCTCTGTACAGGCCGAACTGATGCGTTCCAAGCCGGCATTCCGCTTCTTCTTCCTTATTAAAAGGAGAAAATCCCCCTTTTTGGCGGCAGCTTAACACCCAATTTTCTATCTCGCTTCGGCTGAAACGATATTGCTGATTGAGTCGATAATAAGGAATTTTACTGTTGGAAATCCAACGGCGAACTGTTTCTTCCGAAACATCCAGAAGTTGCGCTACATCTTTTAACTTTAAGTCCATAATCCTTGCCAATGTAAGAAATAGTGATCTCTAAGAGGATATCTGCAAAGCAAGGTTCTGTCGACTTAACCCTCACTTTGTAGACACCCTCTAAACCTGCTCCGCTCTTATTTTTCATCGATGATTTGCATGATTTTGACCTATTCCCGACTCAAAAAAACCAAAAAGCCGGCGGAAGCTCACAGCGAGAATAGGTTCCTCACTAGAGATACCAAAAGAGACGTTAATTTAGAAGTCAGAAAACAACAGCAACACCTGTTCTGGCGATTCCGCCCTCAGAAGAGATTTCCTAAGGTCTACGTTCTTAATCGCGGAAGTGAGCTGAGAAAGAATTTTCAAATACTCAGCCTGAGCGTCTTCGGGCCCCCCGATCATGAAAATAATGCGAACCGGCAGCTGATCCAAAGCATTCCACTCAATGCCGTGTTTTCTTTGAATCCCAATCGCGATAAAAAATTCGGAAAAATTTTGCATCTTTGCGTGGGGAATAGCTACTCCTAGTCCAATTCCAGTTGAAACCAAAGCTTCCCTTTGAAAAATCGCCTTCCGGAAGAGAACCTTATCGGGCAGCTTTTCCACTGCATCGAGCGCATCTATGAGCATATCAACCGCCTCGTCACGCTCCTGCACATCGCAGAACACAACCAGACGAGGATCGAGAAGTTGACGGATTGTCTTAGATTTTTTCTTCTTTAACGGATTAAATATATCCAATTTAAAAGGATTAATGCGTGCCAGTGTGGCCAAACTTCCCCTCGCCGCGTTGTGTGGTAGATAAAGAATCTTGACAATAAAAATCCGCCTGCGCTACAGGAGTGAGAACAAGCTGGGCTATCCGCATCTTCGGCGTCACTTCAAAAGAAGCTTTTCCATGATTCACCAAAATAACGCAAATTTCCCCTCGATAATCGGCATCTATCGTCCCCGGCGTATTCAATATAGTAACCTGATGCTTTGCTGCATAGCCACTGCGCGGACGCACTTGAATCTCATATCCATCGGGGATGGCAACGCGGACTCCTGTCGGAACCATCGCCGACAAACCCGGCTCTATTATCAGAGGATCGCAAATATTTGCATATACATCCGCTCCCGAAGAAGAAGCTGTCGCATAGGTGGGGATGAAGGAA
>CAZZLR010000015.1:0-10718 GCA_964655045.1 uncultured bacterium
GCCGCGCGCAAACTATACGCCGACGTCTACGCAATCGAAGGAAAAACAACGCATAAGCAAGAATTTGTCACCGCAGGCGGCATTTCCTTAAAGGAGATCCATTGCAAAACGATGGAAAGCCGCATTGTCCCCGGCCTTTTCTTCGCAGGAGAAATTCTCAATATTGATGGAGTAACCGGGGGATTTAATTTCCAAAACGCATGGACAAGCGCCTATCTCGCCGCAGGATGCTAGACGCCAATCCTATCTTCTTTCTTCACGGATTCCTCGGCACCCCCAAGGACTGGGATCCCCTTTTTTCTTTCCTCTCTCTCCCTTCCTACTCGGCTCTCCCGCTTCCAGGACACTGCCACACTCCCTTTTCCCCTCACTTTCTCCCATCCACTCCCGGCGTCCCTTTTTCCCTCGTCGGCTATTCCATGGGAGGAAGACTAGCCCTGCGCTACGCCGCACAGCATCCGCGGAATGTCAAAAAGCTCGTTCTGATTTCAACGCATCCCGGCCTTCGTTCCCCGGAGGAAAAAAAAGAGAGGAGAAACAGCGACGCCCTTTGGGCGCGCCTTCTCTGCGAAAATCCCATTGACGAGTTTTTACAACGTTGGTACGATCAGCCTATTTTCAATGGATTTAAACCCGATTTTTCCATGCGTCGCGATCATGATCCCCTTTGCCTTGCGCAATCCCTCCTCCATTATGGATTAGGAAAACAACCTTTTTTATCCAATCCGAAAGCCGTGCATATCGTAGGAGAAAAAGACGCCAAGTTTCGCGCGATACATCCCGACGCCCTCATCGTCCCCAACGCAGCGCACGCCGTCCATTTAGAAAATCCAGCCTATCTCGCAACCCTTCTCCGGGAGATTTTTTCATGATTGCATGGGAGCAAATCGGCTCTTACGCCGACATTCGATACCACAAAGCGGACGGTATCGCGAAAATAACCATCAACCGACCCGAAGTGCGCAATGCGTTCCGTCCTCTCACTGTCGAAGAAATGAGACACGCTCTTCTCGACGCCCGCAACGATCCCTCTATTGGAGTCATCATTCTAACAGGAGAGGGAAAAGAGGCTTTTTGTTCCGGCGGCGACCAGAAAATTAGAGGAAATGCCGGCTATGCGGATGCAAATGGGGTTCATCGGCTGAACGTCCTGGACTTACAGAGGGAAATGCGCGCCTGCCCTAAACCGATTGTCGCCCAAATCGCAGGCTACGCCGTCGGAGGCGGCCATGTTCTGCATGTCCTTTGCGACCTAAGTATTGCCGCAGACAATGCGATCTTTGGACAGACAGGGCCGAAAGTAGGATCTTTTGACGGCGGGTTCGGCGCTTCTTATTTAGCGCGGATTGTGGGACAGAAAAAAGCGCGCGAAATTTGGTTCCTATGCCGTCAATATACGGCGCAAGAGGCTTTGGCCATGGGACTCGTCAATTGCGTCGTCCCCTACGAGGATCTCGAAAATACGACGGTGCAATGGTGCCAAGAAATGCTGCGGCATTCCCCGATCGCTCTGCGCTGCCTCAAAGCAGGGCTCAACGCCGACTGCGACGGCCAGGCAGGGCTCCAAGAGCTTTCGGGCAACGCGACGATGCTTTTTTACATGACGGAAGAAGGACAGGAAGGACGCAATGCATTCAACGAGAAACGGAAACCCGATTTCACCAAGTTTCCAAAACGCCCCTAACCCATCGCTTCTTTTTGCTTTTTTTCTTGCGGCGCGCCCCAAGACATGGATCGCTTCGATAGGTCCCGTATGCATGGGTGGCGCTCTCAGCGCGGGGGACCGGTTTTCGACGCCCATTTTTCTCCTCACCCTTTTTTTCGCCCTGTGGATGCAGGTGGGAGCCAATTATCTCAATGATCTGCTCGACTTCAAAAATGGAGTCGACACTCCTGCGAGACTTGGCCCGAAACGGGCCGTCCAGCAAGGATGGATTTCACAAAAGGGGATGCTCTATGCTTCTTGCGCCGCGCTTTTTTGTTCTTTACTCTGCGCCATCCCCCTCATGCTTCGCGCCGGACTCTGGAGCTGGTTGGTCTTTTCCTCATGCGTTCTTTGCGCCGTTCTCTACACGGGAGGAAAACGGCCTCTCGGCTATCTGGGTTTCGGAGAAATTCTTGTCTTTGTCTTTTTCGGACCTTTAGCCCTCGGAGGCACTTATTTCCTCCAAATGCACACTCTTTCTTCTTCGGCATGCCTTGCAAGCCTTGCGCCCGGCTCTCTTGCGGCGGCCATGATGCTGGCCAATAACTTACGCGATGAGAAAACAGACGCTTTAGCCTCAAAAAAGACGCTCTGCGTCCGTTTCGGGGCCCCGTTCGGGCGCGCCCTGTATCTTTTTTTGATCCTGAGCGCTTTTGCCACCCCGCTTCTTCTTGTTGCGCAAGGGCGTCCCCGCCTTCTTCTTTGCGCAGCCACCCCTTTTCTTTTCACCCCGATCAAAAAACTCAGAGAAGGGAAAGAAGTCCTCCAGGAAACAGCGAGGATCTTTATCGCTTTCGTCTTCTTGTTTTGCCTATGGGCGTAGCCAGATTATATTCTTACTCCCTCAAGACTTCCGCGCCTCGATGGCCTTTGCGCCAAGGGTTCCTTCTCCAATATAATGAAGGGTGGGGAGAGGTCGCCCCCTTACCGGGATTCAGCAGAGAAAGTTTAACGGAAGCTCTCGAAGAAATTCATACTTTTTTCCCCCGCCTCGCTTCCGCAACACCCCGTCTCCCCTCCGTCCGTTTTGGCTTGCGGCAAGCTCTTTCTCCTTTTTTAAAAACCCCATTGAAACAACCATTGTGTCTTCTCAATGAACCAAGACCTCGCTTCTCCACACTCAAACTCAAACTTGCCCATTTGCCCCTTGACGACGCGATTGCCTACGTCCAACGGCACGTTGGAAAATTTCGGCTGCGGCTCGACTGCAACCGCGCTTGGACGCTGGAGGAGGCGCTCCTATTTGCACGCCATTTTTCTCCGCGCGATTTTGAATATTTAGAAGAACCTTTGCAGAACAATCGAGAGCTTCCCTTATTTTCCAACCTCACCCGTTTTCCCATCGCCCTCGACGAATCTCCTTTGCAAGAAGAGATTCCTACCCTGGCCGGGATTGTCGTAAAACCTACCCTTAAAGCAACGCCTCGGACAAAGATCCCTCTTATTTTTTCTTCCGCTTACGAAACAAGCTTGGGATTGCTGCAGATCGCAAGGCTAGGCTCCCGCAGTAAAATCCCTCTGGGACTTGACACCTTTCGCTATTTCGAAGAAGATATTTTAGTTCCTCCCCTCCGTGCAGAGGAGGGATTTATTTTGTGGAATCCGAGTCAGGAAAATCCCATCGATGTTTCAAAGCTTACCCTTCTTCGAGAATCATACTTTTAAGGAAATGGACCGGCTTACGGACGCTCTCGCGCTCCGGCTCGCCCACTCCGGGATTCGAGAAGGAGACCGTGTAGCGTTTTGCCTTCCCCCCTCCCAGACAGCCGCCGCTTTGTTTTTCGCCGTTTGGAAAATCGGCGCGTCCATCTGCCCCCTCAGCCCCCGTATTCCAAAAGAGCAAATCGAGGCGCATCTAGAAAGACTCGACGCAAGATGTGGGATTGATTCCCTCCCCCTCCATCCCATCTTGAGGACTTCTCGATCCCCCCCCCTTACTTCTCCCTCGGCTCTTTTATTCACCTCCGGATCCGGAGGCGTTCCCAAAATCGCCCTTTTAAAACAGACCTCCCTTTTTAAAAATGCCATGAACGCCCTCAGCGCTCTCCGCCTCTGTCCACAGGACCAATGGTTGCTCCAACTTCCTCTCTATCATGTCGGAGGAATCGGCCTCTTACTTCGCTGCTACCTCGCTGGCGCCTCGGTCGCGACCGACCCCAGAATCGGAACCTACACCCATGTTTCCGCCGTACCCACGCAACTTTATCGCGCAAGCCCCGTCTACCCCCGACTCAAGTGCTTGCTCATCGGAGGAGCGCCAATCCCCTCTTATCCGGAAAAACTCCCATGTTATCTTTCTTACGGGCTCACCGAAATGGGATCCTTGGTCTCAGCCGGCCTCCGTCCCCGGCACAGGCCCGCAGGCCCCTTTTTAGGCTTTCCTCTGCCAGGAAGAGAAGTGCGCCTTTCCGACACGGGGGAAATCGAGGTAAGGGGAGAAACCCTTTTCGACGGTTATTGGGAACAAGGGACGATTGATCCCAGGCGCACTCCCGATGGCTGGTTTGCTACGGGAGACTTAGGGCATTTTTCGCAAGAAGAAGGACTGTGCGTCGTCGGCAGACGAGATCGCCAGTTTATTTCCGGAGGAGAAAATATCCAGCCGGAAGAAATAGAGCGCGCCCTCATGGACATTCCGGAAATCATGGCCGCCGTTGTATTTCCTCAAAAAAACCCTGAATACGGAGAAGTCCCCGTCGCGCTGCTGCAGGCGCTCCCCCCCTTCCCTTGCGCTGCATTCATTCGAGAAAAGCTCAAAGAAAAAGTTGCTAAATTCAAAATTCCACGCCTAATTTTATTTCAAAAAGAAATTCCGAATCAAGGACTTAAGATTGATTTCAAACAATGTTCCCAACAGATAGGAAAAAAAATCGGGCTCGTCTATAATGAACCCCTTCAGAGGGGGTCTTAAGGGAGAGCCTCTGCCGGTTTCGGGTGCGGTCGTTCCCGGAGCCGATGGCGCCTCCAAGACTTCTTTTGGGCAAAAAAAAAGGATCCATGGCGCCCAACACTTACTCGCTACGTAGAATTTTCGATCGATTCTTTCCCCGAAAGTATGCGTCTGTCCAGACCGAAGAGAAAAAGGACTGGGATCTTCTGCCCGCAGAGCAAAGAAACGAATGGGCCTTGCGCTATCTCGCGCAGGGAGAACTGGCTTTATTGCAGGGGAATCTCAACGCTCTTTCTTTTTTTGAAGCCGCCTCGCAGATCGAGCCCGGCAACCCTCAGATTTGGTATCGCCAGGGTATTGCTTTCTTCGAATATGGATCGGAAGAAGGTAGAGAAAAGTCATTGCTCCTATCCGGAAAATATTTCAAAATCGCAACGCAGCTCAATCCCGCCTACTTTGAAGCCTATGTCGCTTGGGGCAATACCTTATACCAACTGGGCCGCGTTCACGACGAATATCATTTTTTTTCCGAAGCAAAAGAAAAATACAAGAAGGCGCTGCAGTATGCTGCAAATCAGCCTAAAGAAGTTTTGTCGGAACTCCATTGGGACATAGGCCTTCTCTGGGCGGAAATCGCGAAGGTTTCCGAAGAAGCGCATGACCTTGGATTAGCCATTGAGTCATTTACTTTGGCCTCGCAATTGACGAGTTATCATCCTCCGGAAATGTTGAAAGACTTCGGACAGGCCTATCTTGAAATGGGGTTGTTGATTAACGACGCTCGGCTGCTCGGCCAGTCCGTTTCCTGTTTGCAAGAGGCTCTGCGCATTGCGCCGCAATATTATGAGGGATGGACGGCTCTTGGAGAGAGCTATGCGCAAATTTATCTCAATACCATGGATGAGCGCTACGTATCTAGGGCTTGCGACGCTTATGCCGCTTCGGTAAAACTGTCTCCTAAGGACGCGGAAGTGTGGCTAGACTGGGCGCGCATCTTAGCCGAATCAGGGCGTCTTTGCAGGGATGAGAAGCAGCTGCGGCTCAGCGTGGAAAAATGTGCCAGGGCGGCAGCCATCGATCCGAACGATCCGGCGATCATCGCGCAATGGGTCGAGTCCCTTTCTTATCTTGGATCTTTGAGCTCTAAGCTCGATCTCTTGATCGAAGCTGAAAGTAAAATTCTGCAAGCGACCGATCTCTATCCGGACGATCCCGACCTATGGCTAGCTTACGGCCTTTGTCTTGCGGCATTCGGCGATTACTACGACGATTTTGAATATCATGAAATGGCGATCGAAAAATTACAATGGGGACTCTCGATGGATCGGACGAGCGCGGAGCATTGGCACGCGCTGGGAACCGTTCACTGCGCTTTCGCGCAGCTGCTCAATGACCCCGATATTTTGGAGAGGGCGGGGAAATTTTTTGCAAGAGCCGGCGACCTCAAACCTTCTTATCCTGCGCTCCTTTTCGATCGGGCGAAGTGGGCTCTGCAGATGAGCCGTTTCAGCGACGATCTAGTCTCGATCGAAAAAGCAGTGCGCGATTTTGAATTTTTACTGCAAGGGTATAAGGAGTCGATTCTCCATCATCCCGAGTGGCTCTTTGAATATGCTTCTTCTTTGGAATGCTTAGGAAGCTTTACCTCGGACGAATTCCATTATCAAAAAGCGATTGAAATCTTTTCCCATGTACTCTTAATTCATCCCGACTTCTCCGGCATCTATCAACATATCGCCGTTTGTTACTTGGAAACGGGTCATTTGACCTTCGAAGAGGAATATTACAAAAAGGCGATTCACTTTTTCCGTCTTGCTTCAAGACATGATGAGGAGAACGATCAAATTTGGATTGATTGGAGCATCTGTCTCACTTATCTTGCCCAGCACACGTCCGACGCCGATTTCCGCCACCAGCTCTATTGGGATGCAGAACAGAAGATCAATAAGGCCGGCCGGCTGGGCAATCCTTACGCCTATTACCATCTTGCCTGCATTTACTCTATTCTTTCTAGAACGGACGAAGCAATGGAACTCATTCACAAGGCGCTTGCAGCAAAATCGCTCCCCCCTTTAGAGGAGCTTGCACAAGACGAATGGCTGGAGAACCTACGCGCCACCGAGGCTTTCTCGCAATTTTTCACTTTGCTTACTGAGAAAATGCAGCAGAGCCGTGAAGAATAGCGATATACCCAAATAACCCGAAAAGTTTGTGTTTAGACTGCGCCAAAGCCTCGGGGTTGAGTGATATTATCTATTGCTTTTGGTATTACGAATGGTATGAAAAGACCTTTTTGGTTATAATCCAACAAAAAAAACGATCGCCTTCAGTGAATGTCTTAAGGCCTGGAATTGTATTAGTTTGAGAAAGGGGCTTCGAGCCCCTCCAAAACTGTTTTTAAAATAAGAGAGGAATTATGTCGTTTCAAAAAATATGTTGGCCTGTTTTTCTTTACCTGATAGGGTATCACCTTTTTCTAGCCGCCTCTCTGCCCTTTTACTTCGTGCACCATTCCCCTTCCTGGGCTGTCATTGGCTGGACCCTTTCTCTAACTTTTATTTCGGGGTTGGCAATTACAGCAGGCTATCACCGTCTTTTTTCCCACTGCGCCTACAAAGCACATCCTATTGTCGAAGCCGTGCTCGTATTTTTTGGAAGCCTGGCAACTCAGGGGAGCGTTCTGCGGTGGGCTCACGATCATCGGCTGCATCATTCCTTTGTCGATACCGGCAAAGACCCCTATTCGGTCAAAAAGGGGTTATTCCACGCCCACATGCTCTGGATGTTTTTTCGATCTGAACCCATTGACCCTAAGGTAGTTTCCGATCTAGCGCGAAGCCGGCTCCTCGTCTTTCAAAATAAACATTACGTTTTCTGCATGCTTTCTTCCAACATCATCACGTTTTTGTTCGCGGGCTGGTGTCTGAATGATTATATGGGCGCCTTTCTCTTTGTCTGGTGGGTCAGGATGTTTCTTCTCCACCACACGACGTGGTGCATTAATTCCTTGGCGCACTACTGGGGCACTCAATTCTACAGCAAAGAGCACTCGGCGGTCGACAATTATTTAATATCCCTCTTAACCTACGGCGAGGGCTACCACAACTACCATCACACCTTTGCTCAAGACTATCGCAATGGGGTGAGGTGGTATCATTTCGATCCTGCAAAGTGGCTGATTTGGACTCTTCATAAGCTAGGCCTTGCGACCAACCTCAAGAGGGTGGGTCAAGAAAGAATCACCCGGCAGATGCTGATTTCCCATCGGGACCACATCCTCAATAAAATCAAAGCCTCCCTCCATACGCAGGCAGACCTTCTAGCCGAGAAAATCAACCGTGTTTCCGGCCATTTATCCACAAGGCTGACCCGCTATCATGAGCTTGTAAGTCGTTATCAAAAAGGGCAAAAAGAGCTGGTTCAAGAAATCCGACAGGTGAAAAAAAATTTGAAAGAGGACTGGAAAGAGTGGAAAGACACTGTAAAATTTGTCTCGAAAGCGATTCCCCTTAAGTTTTAATCCCTATTTGCCTATAATTCCTCAGGGAGCAAAAAATATACGATGGCATTGAAGATGAGAGACGCCCTTGTCCGCTGGCGAAAGACGATTTGGCCCGTAGAGTCTTACGAGCTCAAAAAAATTATTCCAATACTTCTCATGAAGTTCTTTATCTCGTTTACATACGGGGTACTCACGTCCATGAAGGATGCATTCGTCGTCACCGCCAAGGGCTCCGGAGCCGAGGTGATCCCCATTCTCAAAGGGTGGATTGTCCTTCCGATCGCTTTAGGGGCGACCCTTCTTTACGCAAAGCTTTCCAATCTTTTTCGTCGTTCTTCCTTATTCTATGGCATTATCCTCTTTTTCATGAGCTTTGTGTTCCTCTATGGATTTTTCCTTTACCCGAACCTCGACTCTCTGTCCCCGCATCAGTCCGCGGACTGGCTCGTAGAAAAACTAGGCGCTCATAACGCGCATTGGGTTGCGATTTACCGCAACTGGCTCCCCTCCTTATTTTTTGTGACGGCGGAACTTTGGGGGCAGGTCGTGATTTTTCTCCTTTTTTGGGGGTTTGTCAATCAAGTTTGCAACTTTAATGAAGCGAAAAGATGTTATAATTTTTTCATTGCCGGGGGGGATCTGGCGCAAATGTTCACGGGGCCGCTCGTCTGCTATTTCACGGGTAAATACATTGGCGAGCATTTCCACATTGCTCTGCAAACGCTCGTTTGCTTCGTCCTCTTTTTCGGCGTAATGATCATGGCTCTCCATTGGCTGCTCACGAAACGAATCCTCAAGAACGATCCAAGACTGCTCCAGCCGGAAAAACAAAACGAGCAGATTGAGATCAAGACCAAGCTCTCATTGATCGAGAGCGTAAAATTCATCGCCCGTTCTCCGGCTCTTCGGGCTCTTGCCGTAATGGTCATCGCCTATGGACTCACTGTCAGCCTCACGGAAGTGACTTGGAAAGCGAATTTGAAACTGGCCCATCCTGACACGGGGTCTTATCAATCGGTCATGGCTATGGTGAGCTCCTCCGTTGGCGTTTGCTCGTTTATCATTACTATGTTTTTTAGCGGCATGATCATTCGCCGCCTTGGCTGGAATTTCGCCGCTCACTTGCCGCCCGTCGTTATTGGGTCGACTTCGTTGATTTTTTTAATTCTATTTATAAAACCGGAATGGATTTCTCCCCTTCTGACTCCTCTGGGAATGACTCCGCTCACGCTGATCGTTGCTTTCGGAGCTTTTCAAAATGTGGCGACAAAGGTGATGAAGTATGCTTTCTTCGATGCGACCAAAGAGATGTCCTTCATTCCTCTAGATCCGGAATCGAAGACGAAGGGAAAGGCGGCGATCGACGTCGTGGGTTCCCGTTTAGGAAAATCGGGAGCGGCCTGGATTCAGATTGTTCTCATTCAAATAGCCGGTACGGGCTCTGTCTTATCGATCACCCACTTCCTGCTTCCTCTTATTGCCTGCACGGTACTTTTTTGGATTTTGTCCGTTCGTTCCTTAAACAAACGATTTGTCAAAGTACAAACTATCGGGTGAATTTCAGATTGTTTGGGTAGGGTCTTCGCTCGTTTCGATCCAGTCCAAGAGGACAGAGTCCAACCAATGGACCCCCTTGTCTTTGCGCGGATGGCCGAAGTATCCCATATGGCCTCCCTTTTTTGTCGTCATCACATCCACGTGGGGAGGCAAAAGACAGCCCTCTAAAGATCTACTGGAGACAATCGGATCATCCTCTGCAAGAAGAATCTTGCACGGCACCGCGATATCGGGGACAAATTGTGCAGAACTGCAACGATTATAATAATCATCCACATTTCTAAACCCGCAAAAGGGAGCTGTGTAAATTTGATCAAATTCGTATAATTTTAAGTTACGCGGCAAATGGATGGGAGGCAGATCTTTAAATTTCTTATGCCGGTATTGGACATCGGCGCGCAGGAGACGATAAAAGTACTTTTCGTACATCGCATTATCGGGGTGTCCCAGCATTTGAACGCTCGAATAGAGGTCCACGGGAGGGCTTACGGCGATCACTTTCGTAATCAACGGCCTTGCTAGGGAAGCCAGTTCCCCTGCCATCTTCAGAACCAGCCCACCCCCTAAGGAAAATCCCACTAAAACAATGGGAGAATCGGGAGTTTCTTCTTTAACCGCCCTTAAAGAGTGAAAAATGTCCTCGCTGCGCCCGCTATGATAGATTTGCTTTGCCAGGCCTCTTCCTGATCCGCAGTTTCGCATGTTAAAGCGGATAGCGCGGATGCCCAAGGACTCTAGGCGCGCAGCCATCCTCACTACATTGGGGGAACGATAAGAACCGCATAACCCATGAACGAGAAAGACAGTCAGCTTCCTCGGGTGCCACCCTCGAGGAGTCGTAATCTCAAGGGAAATACGATCTCCATCCGGCAACCGGACTAATTTCTGATCGGAAGGAGGATCAAAAAAAAAGTTAAGGAATGAGTTGAGAATCGTCTGATAATGAGGATTCTCAAAAAAAGGAAAAGGATCAAACGGGATTTCTCGACTCATTGCACACAATTAATTATATAATACCAAAAGAAACAAATAATGTCATATTTGAGCGCGTCAAAGCGTCGAAA
>CAZZLR010000016.1:0-10474 GCA_964655045.1 uncultured bacterium
CTGGCTCAAATAGGACATTATTTGTTTCTTTTGGTATTAGATATTGCTAAGAGCAGTCAGGTGATGTGTCCGTGAACGGACAGGTTTTCTCACGCCCTACTGATAAGAATCCTTTTTTCTCGATCGCGGCGATAATTCCAAAAAGAGCCCTCTTGCAAAGGCCTTTCCTCGAAAACCAATTTGCTCCCCTGCTGCGAAACTGTAAGAGCGATCCCGTCCGGGACTCGAAAGACGTACTCCCCTTCAAAACAAACGTTCTGCGCAAAAAATGCAGAACGCCCTTCCAGTTCAATGCGTAACGTTTCTTGATACACCCATTGGTTTTTCCAAAAGGGAGCGCTTTTTTGCCAATCTACCCCTCGATTGCGTACCGTAACTCCCTTCAAAGAACAACGCCCCGTTCGATCCGAATAAAAAAGACGCCCCGATGCATCCCGATCGCCGATCGGACGACTCGCATAGATCTCGAGACTACCCGCAAGATGCAACTGACTCACCTCAAGATCTGCAATTTCCGCTTGCACCGAAGAACCTGAAGCCATTGCCCCTCCGGAAATTTTTTGCGCGATAATCGAATAAAGAGGCCCCAGAGCAGGATGATAAAGAAAGGCCACCTCGGGACCTTGATCCAAATAAGCCTCCACACTCCTTGGATCAGGGAGCGCCATGTTACAATAACGCTCTAAAAGCTCGCGCGCCGCTTGCATCTGCACATAAAAACACTCCTCCGGCGTCTCGCGCAAAGCCCCCCCCGGAACAAGAGCTTTTTTGGCCGTTGCAATCGTTTTATGACGGTGATTATAAGTGACAAATGTCGATTGCGGCCTTTGCTTTTCTACAAATACGTCAGCAATGTTTTGCATTGTCGATTCCAACCGAGCCATTTTTGTCCGACAAATTTCTCCGGAAAGACGCGTATAAGAACCCTCTTTGAAATTAGCTAAAAGCCCGGGAAAAGGACAGCCCTGCACCGCACGCTCCACTGCTGCAAGATCCGCAAAAAGAATATTCGTATTCGAAGAAAAACGGGAATAAGGTTCCCCTTCCTTTAAAGGCGAATCGGTAATGCCATACTTCTCAAAATCACAGTACTCAATATTGGTCAGCGCTAAATCTCCGTTTTTTTTCTCCACGATGACATTAACCCCCTCCGCCATTTGCACGAGCCTAGGACACGAAGCAAATCCAAAGACCGCTTCCCGCTTTACTCCTAAACCAAGAAATGCAAGCAACCCATAATCCAGTCCGGCTACGGGATTGTTAATCTGCCGAATCAACGCCTTCTTTTTGCCCTGCTGTAAAAGCCACCGAAACACCCCGGCGTCGCGCGATTGCTTCCAAAGAGCGCCATGCCCCCCCGGCTTTAACAGAGGCATAAACGCATTGATCAAACACCAGCGCCCCGTCGCATCGACGACAGGAACCAAAGGTTGAGAAAAAATTTGAAATGATTCCTTGCGCCGGCCGAACCAATCCTTCTCATGGCAAATACGCAGAATATGACGATGGTTCTCCTTTTCCTCCGATGTCATGATCGCTACCGGCACTTCTATCTGCTTTCCATATAACTTAAAATAAAGGAACTCTCTTGCCTGAAGATCGCGAATCAGCCCCTCGAAAAGCGTCCTCCCTCCATAAATGAGCTTTGCAGCCGGCAGCTCAAGCCCCGTTTTCTCATCAACAAGATGCAGCCGGTCCGCCGCTCCCCCTAGAGGATACAGCTCCGCCATCTCCGGCAAAAAAGAAATTCCTTCGTCGATAGAAAACAACACCTCCGAAGATACTTCCGTAATATCGATGAACTCAGGCGCATGGAACGCGGCCATCTCCGCTTGCCGTTCATCCGCCTTTCCTTTTAGAAAAGAAAGAATTTTTTCCTGATAGCCGACAATCCCCCCCAGTTCCCGATAAAAAGCGTCTAAGACGGCCATAGCTTCCAGAAACTTTTTAAATTCAGGGGGCGCATAGTTTTTCTCAGCGGCAGCGCAATCGATCTGCCCAATGGCAATGACCTGCTTGCATGCGACTTGTTCCGCAAGGGTCGCCTCTGCAAAAGCCGTTTGCAAAAAGGTGAATTGACGCATAGCATCGGCTACGGAAGGAAGCGCGTCCAATACAGCTAGCCTCTCCACATCCGAAGACAGACTCCGCAACGCCGCACTCAAGGTGTTCGGCCAAAACTCCATTCCTCCTCCTTTTTTCGCCAAGAGGAAATGTGCCAGGGAAAGAGCAAAAAACTCAAGGATTCATTTTTCTCTCGGATTCTCTTTGACTATTAACTTACAAAACAGTTAAAACGATAGATTATAACCGAGCGTGGTTCAAAACTGGGTCGTAAAACAGGTGCAAGACGGCCGGAATCAACGATCGGAAACGAGTTCGCGTCAAATACACAGAAGCCGGAGATGATTGGCTCGGCTTTTTACAATTTTTAAGGAGAAAAAGAACCATGGCAACGAAACCAAAAACTTCTAAATTCATGCAGCCGATGAAACCCAGCAAAGAACTGGCGGCAGTCGTTGGAGAAACTCCCATCCCACGCACAGAAGTGACAAAAAAGCTCTGGGCGTACATTAAGAAAAATGGTCTGCAAGACACGAAAAACAAAAGAAATATCAATCCGGATGAAAATCTGCAAAAAGTATTCGGCGGTAAAAAAGCTGTCAATATGTTTGAAATGACAAAACTCGTCAACAAACACCTATCCTAACTGACCCTCGCCGCACACCCCTAAAACACTTCTTTTAGAGGGTGTCTGCACAGTGAGGTTCTGTCGATTTTCGGGTTCTTTTGAGTTAATTTTCGCTTTCCTCGGCGGGATCAATATCGACAGAACCTCACTGTGCAGACACCCTCTTAGGGGTTTCTTTTTCTCATGCGTTACAAATTAACCATCGCTTATGACGGAACGAATTATTGTGGCTGGCAAGTGCAAGCCAACGGCCTTTCCATTCAATCTCTTGTGCAACAAGCTCTGCAAACCATCCTGCGCCATCCTCTCTCACTCACAGGGTCGGGGCGCACCGATGCAGGCGTCCATGCGCAAGGACAAACGGCTCATTTCGATACGGAAACACCCGTTTCTCTATCCAAGTTGCGCATCTCCTTAAATGCTCTGCTGCCCCCCGATATTCGAATCTTAGACATTGAGCCGACCGCGCCTGACTTCCATGCGCGCTATAGCGCATGCGCAAAAGAATACCATTATCATTTACATCTCGACCCGATCTCCGATCCCTTCAGCCGCCTGTACCGCTGCCACGTCTTAGCCCCTTGCGACTTAGCGCGCATCAAAGAGGCTGCCACCTATTTTTTGGGAACACATGATTTTTTCTCCTTCGCCAACCAAGCGCATCGGACAAGCGCCGCGCATGACTCAATGCGAACGCTATTTCGGATTGACGTTCATGAACAGGAAGGAGGGGCCCGTTTAGAGTTCGAGGGAGATGGATTTTTATATAAAATGGTACGCAACCTAACCGGATTCTTATTGGATATCGGAGCCGGAAAACGGAATATCTCCGAAATTACACCTCTTTTGGCCTCCAGGGACAGAAGACAAGCAAGCATGGCGTCGCCGGCACAAGGATTGTTCTTGATGCGGGTCTTCTATCCAACAGATACGGAAAAACTAGGCACATGCCGCGCGCCGCGCGAGAGCGCCTCTTTCAGCAAAGGGTGATCCAAAGGACAGACGAGCACCGGCAATGCAGACGTCTGTTCCAATGCCTGATACCCGCGCAAACTATCTTCAAAGCCAATGATTGCATCGCCGGGTTTCCCATACCGTTCAATGGCCGTTCGATAACACTCCGGATCCGGCTTCGGCCGGTCGTAATGTTCCCGCGTTACCCAATGGGCAATCGTTTCTCTTAAAATAGGAAGATGCGCGCAAATCGCCTGAGTCTCGGCAAGCTGCGAATGCGTCACGACGCAACAGCGCTTATTTTGCTTCTGCAATGCCAGCAGAAGAGGCTCCACCCCCGGCATGAGCTGTACTTTCCCTTCCCGTAAAAAAGAGGCGTAGAGCGCCTTCTTTTCCAAATACAGCTTCTGCCAATCAGGATCTAGGTCGGGGAATGCAGCATACATCCCCTCTTGAATGGCCGAAGCGTTTTTATGCGCCATGGTACAATATTCCGCAAAACTCCAGGGCAAAGTTCTTCCCCGCGCCCCTAACATATCCTGATAGGCTCGGTAATGAAGCCGTTCCGTGTCCACCAGGAGACCGTCAAAATCGAACAAAAAAAGATGAAACTGAAAAATCCACTGCATTGACTAAAACCTAATCTCCGTATAACTATTATAGTATGGACAAAAGAGCAATCAAGGTCAACTACCTCTACTTCGGGGTCTTCTTGATTCTCCTCCTCTTCACATCGGGGGGGGGAATTTTTACAAAACCTCCCCTGAGCGGATCGCGATTTTTCTTTTTCCTCTATGCCTTAGGACAAGCTCTGTTCGAAGTGGCCGCCTTTATGTTTATCCAATGGCTCTGTCAACGCTTCCTCGGAAAAATCGCCTCCATGCTGTTTATCGGCATCACATTCACCCTCCTTTTTTTTCATCTGCTCGACTTTGTCATGGATCGTATCCTCAACCTATCTGCCTGGGAAACAATCTGTTTTGTATTCGATGAAACCTGGGACAATTTCTTATATCTTCTCGACGCCTCCGGCGTCTCCTTCTGGATTTGGATGCTCTGTTTTAGCGCCACGGCTCTCATCCCCGTACTCGGCGCTCTTTTATATTGGTGGACGGAAAAGTTTTTCCCCACAAAACCCCTCTACATAAGATATGAACATTTTTTACAAACTTTTATCTGCATTCCCGCCGCGTTAATCTTCTGGGAGTTTTCCGCCTCCTCGTTGCTCCATCCCGACGCCTATACCTCCTTCATCAAATCGATTCCCTGGAAGTTGACTTTCCTTTCTCCCAAGTCCGTGCAATACCCCTTGCCCGCCGCTTTGCAGCAGCCCCATGATGAAATCGCCGTTCAAAAAGCGATCCTCCAAGATAAAACGTGGCTGGGCGTAAAACCAAATATTTACTTGTTTATCGCCGAATCCCTACGCGAGGATTTTCTCACTGAAGACGTCGCTCCCCATCTCTATGCTTTTAAACAAAGCGCCGCCCCTTTTTCTCTCACGCTTTCCAACGCCAACGGATCGCATCTTTCTTGGTTTTCTTTGTTCCATTCCCAATTCTCCTACGCGTGGCGGATCCGCCAGCAAATGGATTGGAAAATGGGCAGCCCGCCCCTGGCTCTATTAAAAAAATGGGGCTATAAAATCCGTGTTTACAGTTCCGCAGAACTCAACTACTACGGCATGGAAGAATTTTTGTTCGGCTCAAAAAACCATCTCGTCGATTCTTATCAAACCTTTCATCACCGCTCCCCTGTTTCCGCGGCAGATTCCGATGAGAAAACCGTTGCGAAATGGAAAGAAGACCTCCTCAACCATCCCGAATGGGATCAGGGACAAGTCTTTATCTTTTTTTGGGACTCCACCCATTTTAACTATAGCTGGCCCTCTGACTGGAAAATAAAATTCACCCCCATTGCCAAAGAGATCGATTATCTTAAAATTTTCCAATCCGAAGAAGATATCGCGAAAATAAAAAATCGATACCGCAACGCGATCTCGTATATCGATTCCCTATTCGGCGATTTTCTACATAAGGTCTCTTTGCAAAAAAACGCCGTCATCGCCTTCTTAGGCGATCATGGGGAAGAATTTTTCGAACATGGCCATTTATTTCACGGTTCGCATCTCAGCCAAGAACAAACACACGTACCTATTTATATAAAATTTGGACAACGCAAAGTGGATTTTACTTCCAAGCTCGTATCGCAAATGGATGTATTCCCCAGCATTTTGCATCATTTAAAAGGAGAAAAAATTCCCTTCCTCGAAGGACAGTCCATTTTCGAGCGCAACCGTTGGCCTTACGTAGTCGCTTGCCGCTTCAATGGAGGAAAGACTCCCTATGAATTTTTAATTCATAACGGCGCCTACAAGATGATTGTCCAATTCCCCAATAGGCAAAATATTTTTGCGCAAGAGTCTTTGCGAGTCTGTTCCGTGAGCGATCTTCATGACGAGAGCGGCCATTGCGAGAGCCATTCCTTTCCTTGGATTGCATCGCAGTTCGATCCGGCAGTAGCGCGGTTATTTAGAGGTTCATGCTCGAAAAAATAAGGCATTTTTTTCGTGAAAAAAACGAAATCAACTATCTGTATTTTATTATTTTTTTCGCTTCCGTCTCCATTTTCAGCCTATCCCATTTGTTCTTCTGGGAAGAGCCCCTATCCGGCGCCCGCTTCTTTTTCCTGCTTTACGCGCTGGGCCAAGCTTTCTTAGAAGTATGGACCCTAATTCTTATTTCCGTCCTCCTCAAAAGATGGACGCCCACTTCCATATTCTACCCCTTCATAGCGCTTTCCTTTCTTATCCTTTTGCTCCACTTCGCCTCCTTTACCCTGCTCAGGCTCATGGACGCATCGATTGGCTATGTTTTTAAATTCCTATTCGGCAGAGGCTTAAATCATCTCACCACTGCCTTTTTTGCCTTAGGCATGAACATGGAAACCGCGGCCGTCATCCTAATTTTACTTCTGAGCATTCCATTCTTAGGGCTTTTTCTGTATTGGGGCACGAGTCGCATCGTCCGCCTGATCCCTTGGAAACTCTCGCTGCAACAGATCATCCGGAACTTGGCAATGACAGGGATGTCTCTTATTTGTCTAGAACTCTGTACCCACTCTTTTATTGAAAGACCTTTTTATAACAAACTTCATAAGGGACTTCCTCTCGGCGGATCGCTCTATCCTCCGGATCCTCATTGCATTGAATTGAAATCTCCCCTTGCCCGTCCCCTTGACGAGAGGCTCCTACGACAGAAAATCCCTCTCCTTAATGCTGAAAAAAAACCCAATCTCTATTTTTTCGTGATTGAAACTCTACGCAAAGATTTTATCACACCGGAAACAGCGCCCCATTTAACAGACTTTGCAAGCAAAAACATCAATATCGCTTCTTCCTATGCGAACAGCAATTGGACGCCCTTATCCTGGTTCTCTCTTTTCCATTCCAATCTACCCTTTCATTGGACATCCGTACGCGATGAATGGAGAGAAGGAAGTCTTGCCTTGAGCCTCCTGCAACAGCTCGGATACGAGATTTATGTCTATTCCTCTACGGATCTGAGTTATTTCAATATGGATCGGGCGGTCTTTGGAGAAAACCGCTCTCTTGCCGCACACATCGAAGAACAAACCGTCCATAGAGACATGGAACCTTGCGACCGAGACCTTCTTTGCATGGACTCTTTTGAGCGCCATATCAAGACAGAAGAGGGAAAAAGCGGACGCGCGTATCTTTTTTTCCTCGATGCCACCCACTCGGAATATAGCTTTCCTAAGAACGTTCCCTTGCGCTTCGAACCTATTGCCAAGCACATCGATTACTTGACCCTTACGCAAAAAAATATCGAACCCATCAAAAATCGCTATCGGAACGCGATTCATTTCATTGATTCCCTCATGGGACGTTTTTTTCATCTCTTAGAAGAACAAGGACTGCAAGAAACAGCGATCATTGCGATTACCGGCGATCATGGGGAGGAATTTTATGAAGAGGGATCTTTGTTTCACGGGACGCATCTCAATCGCTATCAAACGGAAGTGCCTATTTATCTTCGCTTTCCCCCTCCTCTAACCTTAGAAGGAACCCTGTGCCGCGCGACCCATATCGATTTATTTCCCTCTATCCTTCACGCTCTCACAGGATCGTTGGACTTCGCTCCTCTTTTCGACGGAGAGTCGCTCTTTTTGAGAGAACGCCGTCCCTATAGGGTCGCTGTCTTGCAAAATGGGGCGGATACGCCCACGGAATTTTGCGTCGTCTGGGAAAAAGAGGGAGCCGAGAAACACAGCTGCCTTCAGGCGCGCTATCTCCATCCCCAAGACATGGATAGAGCAACGCTCTTAGAGGTTCTTGCTTCGCAAGGCATGGACAACCTCGATTTTCTCGATCCATTCCATGGGTCTAGGACGCAGTAATACCATATTTCAGCCGCGTCCTTGTTCAGGTTGTTTGAGATGTGGAAAACGGACGGATCGCATGCCACAAAAGATCTTTTGCAAAAAGGCGGGCAATGGGGAAAAATGTCGAAGAACGAACGGGGATCATCGGCGCGATTTTTCCTTGAATTGGAATGATCTGCTGCACATCAAAGGATGCCGAAAGCGTCCGATGCAGCTTTGCACAAGAGAAAAGACGCACATGAGTAGGATCTTTGTCGAATTCCTGCCCCCAAAGAAATTTCCAACGGTTGCGCATCCGAAACCCATTGGGCACCGAGCCAAGAAAAAGACCCCCTTGCTTCAAAGACTTTCGAATATTTTCCAAAAAAACAGCGGGAAAAAAAATATGCTCCAAAATCTCACAAGCAACAATCACATCAAATGACTCCTCGGCAAAGGGCCATTCTCTATTCAAATCCAGCCAATGCGTTTCAATGCCGAGCCTTTTTTTCGCAAGACGGAGCGCCTCAGGGTCAATATCCACACCGGTCACTTGATTCCCGCCAAAGAAAAATTGCGTAAGCATGCCGTCTCTACAGCCCAAATCCAAAACTGTTTTTCCCGTCCCGATCCACTGTTTTAAATGAGGGCCTCTTTCCCCGTGGCAAAATAAATAGTTGTACCGATTTCCTTTCTGATGATGCGCCCCGTATATCTGACTGAGCCGTTCTTTTTGTTCGTCCATCATATTTCTCATCAAATTCTTGGATAATTACAATTCACGGTTTTTCTCGACGCTATATTTACGGCCATACAGAAAATAGACCCATGCCCCTAGAGAAAGCCACATCAGTAATTGCAGCCAGGTCCCGAAAGGAAGCATGGCCATTTGCGCAATACAGCTTAAAACACCCAAGAGAGGAATCCAAGGAACAAAGGGAACTTTAAATGCCCTGGGTTCATTCGGGTACAAGGAACGCAGCACCCACACGCCAATGCATACGATCGCAAAAATGAAGAGCGTCGTCATGGACACCAGCTGCGCCAAAATCTCTACAGAGCAAACTCCCGATACCACGGCAATCACAACAGTTGTAATCCACACGGAAGCAACGGGCGTTGCCGCCTTGGGATTTATTTTCCCAAACACAACGGGAAGCAGCCCATCTTTACTCATCGCCAGCAACATACGGCTCAAACCCAACATCTGCACCAAAGCGACCGTTGTCAATCCGGCTAAAATTGCAAGGCTTACAATGAACTTGAACCAAAAAAATCGGGCCCCCATCGCTGCCAAAGCAATCGACATCGGATCGGGAACGTTCAACTGCGCATAAGGGACAATCCCCACCAAGACAAGGCATAATGCAATATAGGTCAATGTGCAAATGAATAATGACCCCAGAATGCCTCGCGGAATACTCTTCTGAGGCTGAATGGAATCCTGCGCCAGCGTTGATACCGTATCGAAGCCTACATAAGCGAAAAAAACAACCCCCGCTCCGCGTAAGACGCCGCTCCATCCAAAATGGCCGAACGTCCCCTGATTTTCAGGAATCAGAGGAATCCAATTCTCCACATGAACAAAAGCGGTGCCCATGATGATAAACAGCAGGATTGTGCCCAACTTAACGAATACCATCACATGATTAAATTGAGCAGCCGCCTTGATCCCTCGCGAAATCAACCAGCCCAAAAGTAAAACTAGCAAAACAGCCGGCAGATTAACAATAGCCTCCGTAGCATGCCATCCCAAACTTGAATCGTAAGAAAGAGGCGCCTGCGTAAAAGAATGATGCAAAGAAAGTCCGAAACTTTTCAACAAACTGACAAAATATCCCGACCATCCCACGCCAATCAATGCAGCGGAAATCAACGCTTGCGCACACACGGACCAACCCACGATCCAAGCCGGAAATTCCCCCAAAGCGATATAGGCGTAAGAATACGATCCCCCGGAAGCTGGGATCAATGCAGAAAGCTCCGCGTAACATAATCCGGCGAGAGTGCAGATCATTGCTGCGAGAATAAAGGAGAGAACGATGCCGGGCCCTGTGTATAAAGCGGCGACTTGCCCCGTAATCACAAAAATACCGGCTCCGATAATCGCCCCGATGCCGATCAATACGAGATGGCTCGCCTTCAAGTGCCGCTTTAGAGCTTGCTGTCCTTCTCCAAGCTGCTCCAAGGAGGCTTTTAGAGGTTTTTTCCGAAAAATACTATGCACTCTCTTTCTCCGCATTCCCCCTATGCCAAGACGAAACATCCGATTTCTGAACACCCCAAAAATCTAAGAGTTTCTCCCTGTTCAGGGGATAAAAAAGCCCCGCGCGGGCGGGGCTCAATTTGAAGATTCCTTACTGCGGGCGCTGCGAAAACCCCCTTCCTGCTCTCTCATTTGCCGGTGACCGGACTCGAACCAGCACTCTATTGCTAGAAGTAGAT
>CAZZLR010000017.1:0-10437 GCA_964655045.1 uncultured bacterium
CGTGAGCGTTCGTGCCAGACATTCCGTACGACGAAACTGCCGCACGTCGGGGGCGATCTGATGTTCGCTTTCGGGTTGGGCTTGGTCAACTCCTTGATCGATCCTATGCTTTCTTTGTTTCGCCGCGCTTCTATCGGATCAATAGCTTTGCTCGCGATTTTGATGTATTTTGTGGCCTATGCGCTTTTAAAACTCATGCCGATAGGGATTCACATTTCATCGATTGCGGGATATTTGCTCGCGGCGTCGGTGGTTGCTCTGGGAAGCTTTTTGACGAACCTTCTCGAGATGCGCCATAGAACCCGCGGGGGGGGCAATGATTCCGGGCATACCGATTCCGCCGGCGGAGAGCCGGATATCAGACACTAGGCTTGGTTCTATAGATGGTATCGACTTGTTCGATCCCCGAATAGCAGTCTTTCAGGCGGTGTAATTTTCCGGTATCCATGGAATAGATGCATCCATGAATATATAAGGGCTGTCCCTGCGCCCACGCCTCTTGGACGATGCTGGTATGGCAAACATTGAGAACTTGCTGCGCGACATTCAGTTCCACGAGCCTGCGGCTTCGCAGAACAGGATCTGCAATCGCTTCCAGCTCCGGTTTATGTTTCGCATAGACGTCGCGAATGTGCCTGAGCCAGTTATCGACCAGTCCAAGGCGATGATCCTTCATGGCGGCGCCTACCCCTCCGCAGCCATAGTGTCCGCATACAATAATATGCTTCACCTTGAGGATGCTGACGGCAAATTCGAGGACGGAAAGACAGTTGAAGTCCGTGTGGGGAAAGATATTGGCGACGTTGCGGTGGACAAATAATTCTCCAGGCTCAAGGCCGATGATCTCGTTAGCCGGTACTCTGCTGTCGGAGCAGCCGATCCAAAGATACTTAGGGTCTTGATCCTGAGCGAGTTTCTTAAAATAAGAAGGATCTTGCGCAGTGCGGGAAGCCATCCATTGCAAATTTTTTTGCAAAAGATTTTCTATGTCGTCCTGCCAAGGTTCGTTGTTTTCGCCATCCCGGAATACCATGCTCCCCATCATAGAGGGGAGATTGGTTTTTTTTCGAGAAGAAAAGGGAGTTCCCCTCTTTTTTCGATGTACAAAAAAAGACAGCTTTTATATAATATGCAGTATAATATACACGCTATGTGTTACTTAATAAATGCTTATGTCTGTGAACTTATATTCAATTGATTCTTACTCCGAAATTTCACTTCTCCCTCGGGAGAGGTGCGGAATATCGGATTGTCTTGAGCGGGTTCAAGAGGCATGGAATCGATTTTGTCAATGGTCGATTGCGATGTTTCGAAGGGTGGACGCCTTTCTATTTCCGCGGCGGTTGGATCTTGTAGGATGGCAGGCAAGCCAGAACGAGGAGCGGAAAAAGGGCGAACAGAATGCGGAGCATTTGCGTTCAGCTGAACGGAGTAAATTCCTGCAAGAAGAGAAGCTGCGCTATCAGAAAGAGCATCAGACCCTTGTAGCCCTTGTAGAGGGTCGGCAGGAGGAGGATTCAGTATTCAAAGACTGCACTGATTTTATAGAGGAAACCTCTCCGAATCTCGAGGAGCAAATTACGGCTCAGTTGCTCTCTATTGTTTCCAAGTTTTCCTTGTCTTCTTTTTTAGGGCGGGTAGATGTGGGTGCGGAACAGAACATACAGATTTGGCCCGCTGTGAGCCGCGCGGTTGGGATATTCCAGAGTGGGTATGCTCTCTATAAAGAGGTGAAGGAACATCCGCGGCGATGCCAAATCACCGCCGGCGCTTTGGTTCTTGGCGGAAGTACAGTCATGTGTTATTCCGTTCCCTTAGCAACAGCAATGTTAGGTCTGGTGAGCGTGGGGGGCGTGCGAGGATGGGCGACTCCCCTTTCTTTGCGCGATCAGACCATTCCCATGATTTCTGTTTCTCTCGGAACGATCGGCGCGAGCGCCGCCGTTTACGCCGTGGGTTCCGTAACCTTTCCTGTAGTAAATTCCGTCGCGCTATCGATCCTTCAAGGAAGCGGAGCTGTTCTCGCCTCTTCGGGCGGGGTGATCCTGTGCACGGTGGGTGCGCTAGGAGTGGGAGCCTTAGGAGCCTGGCATTGGTGGCGCGGCCGTTAATGCGATGAGTGTTGGTTTGGGAGGGGCTTCGAACCCCTCCCAACCCGTTTTTGAAAAACCCCGCCCTTAAGGGGCGGGGTTTCCCGCCTCGGGATGAAGCGGCGCGCTTGGCATCAGTCCTAAAAAACTTGCAGCGGCGATGGCTGCGGTCTCGGCTCTCAAGATATTTTTGCTAAGCAGAACTCCTTGCGCTTTTTCTTGCAGTAATTGCCGTTCTTTGTGGGAAAACCCTTGTTCCGGTCCTGTAATCAATAGGACTCCTCGATCATCCCCAAGAGGGGGGAAGGGGAGGCGGTCTGCCCTTGGGTCGCCAAAAAAAAGAGGTAAATCGATCGAGAAGAAAGAAGAGAGAGAAGAGAGGATTTCGAACGAAGGGAGATGCAGCCTTCCCGACTGCTTGAGCGCCGCAACGCTCAATGTCCGGAGGCGCTCTTGTTTTCGTTCCGCAAGCTGTTCTTTTTCCGAATGATCCGCCTCGTAAAAATAAAAAACGTCCACCCCCAGCTCCGTTCCCTTTTCTACAATCCACTCGATCTTTGCAGAGCGCATGAAGGGAACCCCCAGCCCAATGCGCCGCAAGGGTTTTTCCGCGTGGGAAGATTCGAGAATCTCTAAATGGGCCGCCTGTTTCTTGAATGCAAAGATTTTTCCTATGGCAAAATCACCCCGTCCATTGACAAGCTCCACTTCCTCGAAAAGACCAAGACGCATCACATGAGCGAGGTGGTGCAATTCTGCTCCTTCTATGAGAACAGAGACAGACGGATCTAAAATACTGTCTACAAAAAAGCGGTTAGAGGGCACGACAAAGAACTCCTTCTAAAAGATCTGATAAAGAGGCGCTCGGTTCTATCTTATACAGTTTTGCCCATTTTCTCAGAGAAGAAAAATCCAGCACTTCCAAGGCGCTTTTTGCAAGATAGTGGGCGCGCAGACGGGAGTTGCCGGTAAAGTTGAATATGAGTTTACAACGGTAATCGTCGAGAAATGTCTCTTGCAGCGTTTGATAAAAGATCATTGCGTCGCAGGAGATCCATTTTTTTTCTTTAGCCCATGAGGGAGCGGAGAGTAACAAGAACTCTTTGGGGTAAATTTTTTTCAGAGTCGTTAGATGGGGGAAAACAAATTCCAATGCTTCGGGATCTTGCGGCAACAGAACGCCGATTGCATCATGGCGGAATTGCCTGCGCACATGTTTTGGAGTCTGCTGCTTCCAACGGTTATGCTGCCAAAGCCATTCTCCGGGACGCTGCTTGATGGTGTTTTCGAGTTTCATCAATACGAGATCCATCAGTCGAACGACTTCCGTATCGACGCTTTGCGTATAGTCAGGCCAAAGAGGTTCGCTATAGCGAATGGCATAGCCTCCGGGGACACGTCTTGTTTCTGCAAAAATAATGGGACTGCGGGATCGATATGCTAAGAGAGCCGGAGCGCTCGAGGTCCAAGCCAGCCTGCCGAGAAACGAGCTGCAATAACTACTGCTTGGCATGCCCTGATCGCCCACAATGCCGAGAAACCACCCTTTCTTTAAGGCGCGTAAGCCTTCCAGCAAAGCGCTTTTTTGTCCGATGATTTTTCCGCCGTATTGCTGTCGAATCTGCAAGATCCATTGATAGAGCGGTTGATTTTTGATGGGCTTTCCAATGGCGATTCCTTTCATCCGGCTTGTCCCTTCCAAAAAAAGGACTTCCCAATTTGATAAATGGGCGCAAAAAAAGATGATGCCTTGTCCTTTTTGATAGAGTTCTTCCGCCTCTTGCGGATTTTCGCAAAAAATGTTCGGTGGCAGCGTTGGATCGGCGCTGAGCCGTGCATATTCTAAACAAACGATGGCTAAGTTTTGAAAAGAGGCTTTTGCAATGGCCCTTTTTTCTTGGTTCGAAAGAGAAAGATCGGCGGCAAGCGCTAAATTGCTCAGTGTCCGCTTACGATATGTTTTCATACAATGGAACAGAAGCAGTCCAAGAACGCGGCCGATCCGATGAATCCACGCATAAGAAATCCACTGGAGTGGAAAAACGGCGCAACGGATCAGCCAATAAATGCAGTAGTGTCTAAAGACAGGCATCGATGAGCTTGTTGAGTTGCGAAGAAAAATTAAAAGAGGCGACGCTTGCGCGGATCGCCGCGGCGCGGGAGGCCGTCTTACGGAAAAGGAGAGCGTGATCCAAAGCGTTGAGGAACTCCTCGGTCGAAAAGAGATTCTCAATCGAAAGGCCGTTATTGGGCGTCAAAATTTCTGAAGCGCCATTGGTTACGGAAGAAATAACGAATAAACCAAAACTCAGCGCTTCAAGGGTCACATTAGCGAAAGGGTCGTAAAAAGAGGGGATCGCTAAAATATCCGCCGCTTGATAAAAAGGTTCCGGATTTACTTGCCTTCCAAACCAATGAACGTGCCTTCCCAATCCGAGCCGGTGCGCTTTTTTTTGGAAATCATGTTTCCGTTTATCTTCTCCTACTACGGCCAGTTCGAAATCGCGAAATTTCCATCGGGCAAGAGCCTCTAGAAGAGGCCCTAGCCCCTTTCTCCGGAATCCATGGCCGATGAAGAGGATTTGAAAACAGTCGGGATTGAGACCCAGTTGTTGCTGCACCCCCGCCCGCAGCGTAGGCATCGCGGCAAAAGCAGCCGCTTTTTCCTGCCATTCCACTCCATTGTGAATCACCATAATCTTGGATTCGTCTACCGAATATTCGGATAAAATTTCCCGCTTGACCATGTGGGAATTGGTGAAAATCTTTTTCAACCCAGGGAATTCAAACGCTGCTTTTTCAATCTTCAGCAGCGTTCGATGGAGAGGGTTGCACAGGCAGGTTCGATAAGTGAAATGGCCTTCTGCAAGTTTCCGGGAACGGAGGTAAGCGGCATGAACGCCGCCGCCTGCGCGAATATGGGTTTGTTTTCTTGTTTTGTCCAGGCCGAAGATGATATCGGAGCGCAGTGATTGGAGAACATGTTCCGCTTTGCGATTGAACTGTTCTAGACGCACAAATCCCGGCCAAGGGAGAGTTTTGAGGATGCGGTATTCTATGCGCGCATCGATTGTTTCCGGAGGGGCGGCGCATAGCCAGGTCAATTGCGCTCCTCTAGAAAGAAACGCCTCGGCGATCCGATGAGCGTGTTTTTCCAATCCCCCTTTGGTATGGGTCTGAGGCTTGAGCAAAACAACATGCATTAAGGATAATTCTCCGGGACAACTGTGATCGCATTGCCTTCCGCCTCGATTTTCAATCGGAGCTTTTTGTTGTTGGGCGTATAGAGGCGGAGTAGATTCATATAGCTGCGAAAACGACTTCGTAAGAAGTCCTCGCGCAATTGAGGTTGAATATCACTGATTTCATCGATCGATTCGGAGACCATTTTGGCTACGAATCGATTTTCTAAATCATGCGGGTAGATCAACTGAATGCTCCACTGAAGGGTGCTGCTTTCCCATTTAGGAGCCGCAATAATGACAACTTGCATCCGGTCCTTAATGAGATCGAGAAACACGTGGCTCACGCCTTGCGCGTAAAGAGGGGCTGCGATCATGTAGCAGCCATTTTTTTTGACGATGAAATCATTGGTTGCGAGATCGTATTTCTCCGGATTGAGCGAAGCTGCGTATTTGTGGGGGAAAAAGATTGCGACGGGGATCGGTGTCCCGATGGGAAGAAGATCTTGGCGCGAAAAGACGATGCGCAGACCTTTTGCTTGGGGGTCGTTGATTTCGATGGGCGCGTCCGAAAGACTGGGAATGGAAATTTTTTTCCAGGAATTGGGAACAAAGTAACTCACCTCGTCGGAGGATCTCTGCCTATGTCCCGCTTCCAACGTATCGAGCTCCATTTTCGAAATCGAAGAGAGATTGAAGGTGAGCTTCAGCCCCCCGCGTGCTTTCAGCCTCTTAATCGTTTCTTCCGGTCCTGTGACGCCGAGGTGGATTTGATAGGGGAAAATATCGATATATTGATACCCCTTGGGAGCCTCTCCGATGGGCTGCGTAATCATGATTGGGATATTGGCTGTAACGAGGTTGCTCTGTCTGATTGTCCTCTCCGGAGCGATGACGCGCGAGAGAGCCTTGGCCGGATCAAAATCGGGATTGAGGCTCACAATCTCTTTTTTACCGATCACTGCGACCCATTCCTGCGCCTTGCCTTGGGCGTCCAACACAACTTCAATATCTTTTTCAGAAATTTCATCCAAGGCGTTCTTATTGCCTTGAAGAGTGAGAGAGATCCTTTCTTGCAGAGTGCCTCCCGACTGCATTCCGGCGATCGTTTTTCCCTCCGGTAAGTGGATCACGCGGATGGGGACGTTTTGAACGATTTTCGATGCGCTCATCGAATGGCTGACTACCATCCACAAAATAATGGCGAGAATCAGGGAGATCAGTTTTCTGAGCCAATTTTCCAAAAATATTTTTTTGAGCCAAGAGATCATGTTTTCAGCCATTCCCAAAAATTAAATTTTGTTTGCACGCCGGGGTTCACAGGCGGATTGAATAGGCTGCGGACGATTCCTTTGAAGCGGTCGATTTTTACTCCCCGCGTCATGATCCCTTCTCTTGCGATTGAGACTTTTCCGGTTTCTTCCGAAACTACTGCAACGAGAGCGTCGGTCATATGGCTGAGTCCTAAGGCGGCCCTATGGCGCGTCCCCATCGAGCGCGAAAGCTGGGAAGGATCGTCAGCCAAGGGTAAAATAACGGCGGCGGCAAGGATAGTTTGATCCCGTAAAATGACGGCGCCGTCGTGCAGAGGCGTATTCGTGGAAAAGATTGTCTCAAGCAGCTCGGAAGAAAACTCTCCTCTGAGCATGACGGCCCTTTGCGCGTATTCCTCAAGAGAATCTTCATTTTCGAGGACGACGATTGCTCCGATTCTTTTTTCCGACATTCTGTATAGGGAGTTAGCTAATTGATCGAGGAATTTATCGAACTCGGTGATTTCCCTATAACGTTTTCCTTTGAAGCTTAATTTAGAGAGGGCGACGCGCAGCTCCGGCTGAAAAATGATGAGCACCCCGATGACAAGCACATTTCCCACAAGAACCATGATCCGATGAAGGACGGGGAGATTGAGCCAGCTGGAAGCGGCAAGGAGCCCTAGAAAAGCGAGGAGTCCCAGAGCCAAGTCCATAGATTTTGTATTCCAAAAAAGAGATAAAATATAGTTGAGCGTGATAGCGATGATCACAATTTCTAGAAAAGGAGCCATGGAATGAAAGAAGGCCATTTTTTCCCCAACCCGTTCAAGGTCGCACCTTTTATGAGAAAAGGTATAGAGTCTCCTTATACCATCCCAATAGAATTATCCCCAAGCAGCCTGAACATCCGACGCATTTTTGAGATGTTTTTCCGTCTTGTTGAAGAGCCGGTTTCTCAGGTTGTTCGGGAATATACTGAACATGGTTCAGTATATGTTAGAAGATCTTGAACCTTTCTTGCAAGGGGTGAAGACTCGGGTGTAAGACTTGGGCTCTGAGGCTCCGGATTATTCTGGATTGGTTCGCACATTTTCTTTGCGCGCCGTGCCGCAGTATCCTGTGGCAAGACTATTGCAGAATCGGAATGAAAAATGTTCCGATACCGTTTTCGTACAGAGCAAAGAGGCAAAAGAACGGGATAAGAACCGAGGGCGCATCCCTAGAACTTGAAACACGCGAAGCGCATGGTTTCTGCAAAGGCAGTTCAGCTCCTCGGGTCGAAGGAAGAGAGAATAAACGTGCATATTCGGCGGCGTGTTGCGCACGAACCACTCCACTCCTTTAATAATGAGTAAAAAACTCAAGAAGTTGCGATTGAACGTATGAAAGAAAAAGAGCCCCCCGGGTTTTAATACCCGCGCCGCTTCCTCTACTAGTTTATTCGGTTCCTGGACATGCTCCAGGATATCGAAGGCGGATACAACATCGAAAGAAGCATCTGCAAAGGGAGTGCGGTAGACATTCGCACATCGGTAATCAACGCTTTGGGTCGTATCTTTTTGTTTTGCGATCCAAAGACTCTCTTCGGAAAGATCGATGCCCGATACCCTGTGTCCTTTTTGGCTGAGCGCATTGGTTAACATTCCCGCTCCGCATCCGAAATCTACTACGGAGACGGGGCCTGTCCAATGTTTTTGGATTTCATGCATCATCCAAGGGATGCGGAGACGATTTTCCGCACGTAAAAGGGCGATAGGGTGATCGCGCCTCGTATACCATCCCTCCCCCAAATCGTGATAAAAATCATTGTTGATTTCGTGCATACGCCTCATGTTCTCACAGAAATAATACCAAAAGAAACAAATAATGTCCTATTTCAGCTGCGTGAAAACCCAGGCCTTAAGGCCTGGGATTGTGTTGGTTTGGGAGGGGCTTCGAACCCCTCCCAACCCGTTTTTGAAAAACCCCGCCTCTTAAGGGCGGGGTTTCCCGCCTCGGGATGAAAGCTCTCTTCACTTTTCGGCACCCCTGATCCCATTCCAATAGAGGATTTGATACATCAGAAATCCGCTCATGGAACAACCTTGCAGGCGGAGGAAAAAAAGGATTTTTTCTCGGATCGCAGGGTCGGCAGAAATCCAAGAAGAAAACCATGGAACGGGAGACGCGCCTTGCGCGATAGGCCAAAGAAGCGCGGCGCCGGCAAGCGCCATAGGGTGTATAATGAATAGCAGGGCGTGAAGCCAATGTTCGGCGCCCGGACAATATTTTTGATGGACAAACTCATCTTTCGTAATCAAAAGACAGGAAAAAAGAGCCAGACAAACATAAGGGAAAACCGCCGCGGCAGAGTAGGGGACGAAGAGGACATAGCCTATGCAGAAAAGAAAAGAAAGAGTGTCGAGAGGATGACCGATCCTTTCCCAGAGAGGCAGGCCGCGCCGTATGTGAAAATACCCTTCGTCGACGCCGATGCAGAGCGCCTGAAGCCAAAAGGGAAGGGTGGCTAGCATCCACATCGTTTTTCCATGTAGGAGCCCGAAATTGTTAACCCAGGGCCGAACGCCAAGCTGACGAGACGCGTCCCTTCGGGGACTTTCGGATCTTCGAGAATCTCCTTCCAAATGTGGGGAAGCGTTGCCGACGACATATTGCCATAGTCGCGTAAAATGGAAAAGCTATGGGCGATTTGCCAGTCTTCAAGAGCCAGGGCTTCTTGAATCTTCTGTAGAATGCGGGGCCCTCCGGGGTGAATTGCGAAAAGGGCCTGTTGCAAAGCCGTCTCTGAAAGATCGGCTTCTTTGCATAGGTTGGCAAGATAGCAACGCAGCCCGCGCGCAATCCTGATAGGGATATCTTTGGAAAGAGACATCTGGAAACCCCAATGCGCCATATTCCAGCTCATGCTCTCGATCGAATCGGGAAGGATCTCTTCTCGTAAAGCAAGGAGATGGAACGCAGGGCCGCTTGCCTTGCCGGAAAGGCTATACTTGATAAATCCATCGGAAAACAAGCTTTGCGAGATCAGTTGGTCGGCGTCATGTAAAGAAGGATTGAGGTGGAGGGAACACATTTCCGTATGAACAATGTCCGCGTATTCGGTTTCTGCCTTGCATAGTCCCGATCCCATGCGGATCGCCGGAAATGCGCCGTAGCAGCCCATGTGATAGGAGTGGGTGACGGTTGTTTTTTTTCCCCATTGTCTTTGGGAGACAATCTTTTGCGCGCCACTGGGAGATTGGTATCCGGTGCAGCTTACGTGAATCAAGTGATCGGGGGGGGAAGAATGTTCGGGATAATAAAGAGCGAAAAGAGCATCGGCGTTTTGTGCGAAAAGACGGGAGCGGGCTGTTAAGTTTTCTCCTGTAGGAATCTCATTGAGGCGATAAATTTCCATCGTATCCCAATCGCGATGGAGGAAGTCCGATAATACATGCCCCCGTTTTTTTATTTTATCAGGCTTGCATCCAACCCGCTGAAGACGCTCTTGCAAGTTTTGCAAAAAGGAGAGCGGATCAGACGCCTTGGCCGCAACGCAATGAGCCTCTGCAAGCCACGCAAGAGTTTCTTCTTGCGTGCTCTCATGGGGAGGCCGAACAGAATGAAAATGAAAAAGATACATGGATTGGCATCCTACAGGAGAGCTCGTTTTGATTGCAAGAGCGGAAGAGGCGGCAGGAAAGTCCTTGCATCTCCTGTCGAAAAAACTCATGATTTGGAGTATGAGGATCTCTTTCTGGCTGCTCCTTTTGATCGCAGGCTATATCTGGATGGCAACGACCGGCAACGAACAACTCGTGCTGAACGTAGGGCGCACAGCGTATCGAATTGCCGTCGATTGGCTTAAAGACGCGGAACTCGATTTTCAGCTTCACCCAGACAAACCTGCGCGTCATAAAAAAGATCGCC
>CAZZLR010000018.1:0-9948 GCA_964655045.1 uncultured bacterium
TTGGTTTGGGAGGGGCTTCGAACCCCTCCCAACCCGTTTTTGAAAAACCCCGCTTAAGGGCGGGGTTTCCCGCCTCGGGATGAAAGTTCCTGTTGCTTTTGGTATAGAATCAAGGATCTTTCTAGCTGGGAGGAGCGAGGAAAAAAGAGAACCGCTTGCATAAATATCGGCTCTTCAGATATGATCTTGAGCCAGTGTTAAAAACATCGTTCCAACGAACGATCCTCACTCTCGCAAGCCACCCCGGATCAAAAGATCCTGGGTTAAGCGCGATCTAATGGGTATGGGTGTTTTTGGGGTTGAGCTAAATTGGCTTAACTGCTAATCTCTGTACTTTTCTCGCAGCCTGCTAAGAGATGGAATCAAAGGAATAGGGAATACTATGTCGCTGACGTTGATAGGCCAAAAGAAAGGGATGACCCAAATCTTCGATCAACAGGGGAATCTTGTCGTTTGTACAGTGATTCAGACAGATCCAAATACCGTCCTTCAAATTAAGCGTAAGGAAACTCACGGGTATAACGGGCTCCAGCTTGCCGGCCAGCCGTTATCTCCATCGAAGGCAAATCGCATGCCGAAGCCTCAAAAAGGGCAATTTGAAAAAGTACAGATCGAACCATGCCGCGTAGTGCATGAGTCGAGAATAGAAAGTGTCGATGCCTACCAAGTAGGGCAAAAAATTGATGCTTCGTACTTTGCGGATGTTCCCTATGTGGATGTGGAAGGGATGACGAAGGGAAAGGGATATCAGGGCGTGATGAAGCTTTATAATATGGCGGGAGGTCCGGCTGCCCACGGTTCCGGTTTTCATAGGCATATGGGATCGACGGGGATGCGTTCGACTCCGGGACGCTGCTTTCCTGGAGGGAAACGAGCTTCGCGGATGGGGGGCAATCGTCAGACCGTCCAGAATTTGCGTGTTGTTGCGATCAAGGGCAATCTTCTTCTTGTAGAAGGGGCGGTTCCTGGAGCGCGCAGCGGCACCGTCTTTATTCGACAGGCTGAAAAGAAAAAAAAGAAGGGGGAGTAAATGGCGACTCTAAAGAAATATGATATTTCCGGCAATGAGATTGGTCTCGTTGAAGTGGATAATGCTTTTTTAAAAGCAAAAGCTCACCCGCAGTCTGTAAAAGATTATATTGTCGCAATTCGCAATAATGCGCGGCAATGGTCTGCATGTACCAAAACCCGTGCCGAGATCAACCGTACGGGAAAAAAGCCTCATCCTCAAAAAGGGGGAGGAAGGTCGCGTCAAGGAGATTTGGCGGCCCCTCATTATAAGGGAGGGGGGATTGTTTTTGGCCCTCGGCCTAAATTTGATGTGCATACGCGCATTAATAAAAAAGAGCGCAGAGCTGCGATTGCTTCGTTGATTATTGAGAAAATAAAAGAGAATCGGATTCATATTCTGCAAAAAGAAGCGATGACGAAGCCTCAAACAAAAATGATGGCTCATTTCTTCGAGAAGATGCGTATTGGTTCTCAAAGAGCTTTGGTTCTTGGAATGCCGGACGCGAGAGGATTGGACGATCCTGCGGAATCGAAAATTTTTTCTGAAGAAAATCTAGTGAAAAGTCTTCGCAATCTTCCTAAGAAAGAATATTCGTTTGCAGCGCAAGTGAATGGATACTCGCTCGCTCGTTGCCAGCACATTGTTGTGTTGGAATCGGCGCTTGATCAATTTCTATCGATTTTGGGAGCTTTCAATGGATAACCCCTACGAAATTATTAAAAATCGACGCGTTACTGAGAAAAGCCGCGTCTTAGAAAACTTGCAACATGCAAAGAGCAATCGATCTGTAAGTCGATGCAATAAGCCGAAAGTAGTTTTCGATGTGCATCAAAAAGCGAATAAATCAGAGATCGCTTGGGCGATTGAGAAGATTTATGCAGATAAAAACGTCAAGGTCATCGCTGTGAACACGATTTCTATTGGACCAAAAGCGCGGCGCGTAAGAGGGTTTCTTGGAAAAACGGCAGCCCTGAAAAAGGCAGTCGTTACGTTGCGACCCGGCGATACAATAGATGAACCAGCATAAGGAATAGAATATGCCGAAAATTTTTCGTCCTATGACACCGGGGCAGCGTAAGTTGGTGATGCCTGTGTACTTAGAGTTGGCTCCGGAGGAGAAGACTCCAAAGTCTCTCCTTAGTGCAAAAAAACGAACCAACGGCCGCAACCACCATGGCCATATCACGGTGCGTCACAAAGGGGGCGGACATAAACGGATGTTCCGCACAATCGATTTTAAGCGTGATAAAGAAAATATCCCTGCAAAGGTAGCGTCGGTGGATTATGATCCGAATCGCTCGGCTCTGATCGCTCTGCTGCATTACCGAGATGGAGAAAAACGTTTTATTTTGGCTCCGCAGGGGATCAAGGTAGGCGATGTCGTTTCTACAAGCGACGAGCCCCCTTTTCAAATTGGCTCGTGCATGAAATTAAAGTTCATGCCTATTGGTTCTGTGATTCATAATATCGAACTTTCTCCCGGGAAGGGGGCGAAGCTCGTTCGCTCCGCAGGCTTATCGGCGCAATTGCTGGGAAGAGCGAATGGATACGCCACCGTGCGCATGCCCTCAGGAGAGGTGCGGATGATTCATGAGAATTGCCGAGCTACTTTTGGCATCGTTTCCAATGCAGAACACAATTTACGCGTTTTGGGAAAAGCAGGCCGTGCGCGATGGATGGGCATTCGTCCTACAGTGCGTGGAGTGCATATGAATCCTGTGGATCACCCTCATGGAGGGGGCGAGGGACGGGGGAAAGGGAATCACCCTCAGTCTCCTTGGTCTCAGTTTGCCAAAGGATTTAGAACTCGCTCTCCGAAGAAGACGAGAAAATGGATCGTAAAGGAACGAAGGTAGAGTCATGGGAAGATCATTAAAGAAAGGTCCTTTTGTGGATCACCACTTGATGGCAAAAGTTCAAAAGGCCCTTCAAGAAGGTTCAAAGAAATCGATTAAAACATGGTCGCGCAGATCAATGATTCTGCCGGACATGGTGGGACAGACGTTTGATGTACACAATGGGAAGAAGTTCATTGCTGTGTATGTTTCGGAGAATATGGTCGGCCATCGGCTCGGCGAATTTTCTCCGACGCGGCAGTTTAAAGGACATCCCAAAAAGGCAGCGGCCTCTTCGAGTTCACAGTCAGGAAAAGGATAAAACATGAGAATGGCGAAAGCGATTACGAGATATGTGCGAATTTCTCCACGGAAAGCCCGTTATGCGGCTGATTTGATCCGGGGACTGAGCGTAGAAAAGGCTTCGTTGCAGCTTATGTATTCAAAATTACGTGGCGGACGCCTCTTGAAGAAGACGCTGGATAGCGCAGTAGCTAATGCTGAAATGCAAATTGAAGCGCGGCGTGAAGAGTTGAAAGTGCAGGAAGTGCGAGTTGATCCGGGTCCAATTTTGCGACGCGCGAAACCACGCAGCCGAGGTTCTTCCGTTCCTGTGAACAAGAGGACGAGCCATTTCACAATTATTGTATCTAAGGAGAGTTAGGAGAATCATGGGACAAAAAGTATCTCCGACAGGATTTCGGCTGGTGCGTCGCAAGCGCTGGCTATCGAATTGGTTTGCCAACAAACAGGAGTTTGGCAATCTGATCGGCGAAGACATGAAGATTAGAAAGTTTTTAGCGCCTAAGAGCGCTTGCCAAGGGGCTTCTCGTTTCCAAATCAAACGGATGAGCGGAAAAATCGAAGTAACTATTGTTACTTCCCGACCGGGGTTGGTGATTGGGAAAAAAGGTGCGGAAATCGATGTTCTGAAGAATGAATTGCGTCAACTCACCGGAAAAGAAGTATGGGTCGAGGTTGAGGAAGTCAAACGACCCGATTTGGAAGCAAAACTGGTGGCGGAGCAGATTGCAAAACAGCTCGAGCGCAGAATCCCTTTTCGCAGAATTCTGAAGAAAGCGATGCAAACATCGATGGACGCCGGAGCCGCGGGGATTAAAGTGCAAATTTCGGGTCGCATTGGCGGCGCGGAAATCGCTCGTGTAGAATGGTATAAAGAAGGGAGGATCCCTTTGCATACTTTACGCGCCGATATTGACTTTGCCAACGGACGTGCGGAAACGACATATGGATCGATTGGAGTCAAAGTCTGGATTAATCGAGGCGAGGAAGTTCTTGTTCCCGCTAAAACAGCTGTCGGGGGATAGTCATGGCTTTAAGTCCAAAGAAATCTAAATTTAGAAAACAGCAGAAAGGCAGCATGCGCGGTCTTTCAAAAGCCGGGAACTTTATTGAATTCGGCGACTATGGGATGCAAGCCCTTGACCGCTGCTGGCTCACTGCGCAGCAAATTGAGGCGTGCCGTGTTACGATTAGCCGAACATTTAGCCGAAAGGGGCAGGTTTGGATTCGTGTATTTCCTGATAAACCGGTGTCGAAAAAGCCTGCTGAGACTCGTATGGGAACAGGCAAAGGCGCCGTGGATCATTACGTGGCAACAATACGTCCCGGGCGAATTATTTTCGAGGTAGGGGGCGTGACTCGGGAAGAGGCTCAGTTGGCTTTGCGTCTTGCCGCTGCAAAATTGCCTTTAAAGACAAAATTCGTCGGTCGGCTGGAGAGGGTATAAACTATGGCAACAGATCAAAAAAAGAAAGATTTACGCATTGAGTCAATTCCTTCGCTGCAAGCGCATCTCCTCGATCTCGATCGAGAGATTTTTGCTTTGCGCAATGAATTGGCGTTGCATCGAAAGCTCGAAAAGCCTCACCTGATCAAACAAAAACGAAGAGAGAAGGCGAGAACTTTAACGATATTGACGCTGAAACAGCGAGCGCTCGCTGTAGGCAAGGAGGCCTAATGGAAAAGCAAGATAAAGAGCGAAGACAAAGAAAAGAAAACATTGGGATTGTTGTCTCTAATAAGATGGACAAAACGGTGGCCGTGGCGGTAACGCGCAAGATGCGTCATCCGCGCTATCAGAAAGTATTTGAGCGTACAAATAAGTATTACGCACACGACGAGAGCGATGCTCTCGCTATTGGCCAAAAAGTGAAGATCATGGAAACCCGCCCCCTTTCAAAACTGAAGAGATGGCGTGTGGTTGAGGTAATGTAGGAAGTATTTATGATACAGCAAGAAACCGATCTTGAAGTAGCGGATAACACAGGGGCGAAGCGCGTCCGATGTTTTAAAGTTCTCGGAGGATCCCGCCGGCGTTATGCTCATGTGGGCGATATCATTGTTTGCTCCGTGAAAGAAGCTGATCCGAAAGGGGCTGTGAAAAAGGGCGATGTCGTCAAAGCGGTGATTGTCCGAACAAAGGGATATATTAGAAGACCGGATGGGTCTTGTCTTCGATTTTATGACAACAGCTGTGTCATTATTGATGATAAAAATAATCCGCGCGGCACTCGTATTTTCGGGCCGGTCTCTCGAGAAGTGAGAGATAAGGGATTTGTAAAGATTGGTTCGTTGGCGCCGGAGGTAATATAACCATGAGCAAGTGGATTCGAAAGGGCGATCGCGTCAAAGTGATTGCAGGAAATAGCAAAGGAAGAGTCGGGGAAGTCTTGGCCCGCAGTGAAGATCGCGTGCTGATTCAGAACGTAAACATTCGTAAAAAACATTTGAAACGCACTCAAGAGAGTCAGGGGCCTAGGATTGTTGAAATGGAAGTTCCGATTCACATTTCCAACGTGGCCTTGTGCGATGCAGAGGGAAACCTTCTGAAAATCAGCGTGCGGCGTAATGAAAAAAGCGGAGAGAAAGAGCTTGTTTATAAGACAGCCGGTCAAAGCGTTCTCTATCGCAGCGTGAAAAAACTAGCTTGAGAGAATGGGAACCATGTCGAGATTATACAAAAAATACAAAGAAGAGATTCTGGCGGAACTGAAAACGCGCCATCCGGAAAGGAATGTGATGTCCTTTCCTGCCCTAAAGAAAATTGTGATTAGTATGGGGCTCGGAGATGCTTTAAAAGATAAAAACGCTTTGCAAGAGCATAGCGAAGAACTGAAGCTTCTGTCCGGGCAAAAACCGGTAGTGACCCGTGCGAAGAAAGCGATCTCGAATTTCAAGCTGAGGGAAGATCAACCCGTAGGCCTGATGGTTACGTTGCGTGGGAAGAGGATGTACGATTTCCTCGACCGCTTTTGCCACATCGTTTCTCCAAGAATTCGCGATTTTCGCGGGTTCGGCAGCAAGTGCGATGGACGCGGGAGCTACAGCTTCGGACTTTCCGATCAGCAAGTATTTCCTGAAATCAACCTCGATAAAGTAAAGAGGCAGCAAGGAATGAACGTTACGATTGTAACAAGCGCGCAAAATGACGCAGATTGCGTGGAGTTGCTCACTTTACTTGACTTTCCATTTAAGACAGCCAGCTGAGAGGAGAAATAAAATTTATGGCATTCAACGATCCCATTGCAGAACTTTTGACGAAGATTCGCAATGCTACAAGAGCGCAGCATAGATATGTAGATCTAGGGTTTAGCAAAAATAAAGTGAGAATTCTCGAACTCTTGAAAAATCATGGTTTTATTGACAACGTTCTCGTGAATGAAGCGGAATTTAAAATTAGAGTTTTTCTCCGTTATACCAAAGATCGCCGATCTGTGATCCACGATTTACAGAGGGTATCCAAGTGCGGAATGCGCCGTTATGTAGGATACGCAGAAATTCCTCGCGTGTTCAATGGAATGGGCCTGTGCCTTGTTTCGACATCGAAAGGAATTGTCGACGGTGAAACGGCTCGTAATTTAAAGGTGGGTGGGGAACTGCTCTGCACGGTTTGGTAACAAGGATAAAAAGAGATGTCGAGACAGGGAAAAGCGCCGATACAGATTCCAAAAGGCGTAGAAGTTAAAATGACAAAAGAAGGGGCCGTTCATGTGAAAGGGCCGAAAGGGGCGCTGGATCTTCAGCTTCCTAAAGGATTGCATTTGTCAATGGAAGGTGGCAAAGCGATTCTGGAACGAGATGAAAAAGAAATGCCAAACAGCGCCTTGCATGGACTGTTTCGTGCGTTGATTAAGAATCAAGTTGTAGGAGTTTCAGACGGCTTTGAAGTTCGTTTGACGATGATTGGCGTAGGATATCGCGCGAACATACAAGGAACGAAGCTTGATTTGAGCGTGGGATTTTCCCATCCGACGCAGATCGATATTCCAAAGACAATCCAAGTCACCATAGATAAAGGGACTTTGATCGTGATTAAAGGGTGCGATAAAAGGGAAGTAGGTCAATTTGCAGCAACGGTAAGAGCGATGAAACCGCCTGAGCCCTATAAAGGTAAAGGGATTCGCTATGAAAATGAATATGTCCGCAAGAAAGAAGGTAAAGCGGGTAAAGGGAAAACAGCATCTTAAGGTCAATTATGGATAATGCTAAATTACGACGCGCAAAGGCACGCATGAAACGCACAATGAGAGTGCGTAAGGCATTGCGGGGCACTCATGAAAGACCCAGACTGTCGGTATTGAAAACGAATGCGCATATTTACGCGCAATTGATCAATGACGCGCAAGGGGTTACACTCGCAGGGATAGGGACTCTATCAGAGGGTCACAAAATGCGAAAATCGAGAGAAGCGGCTCGACATATTGGGCAACAGATCGCAGAACTTGCGAAGAAGTGCGGCGTCCAGTCGGTGCTCTTTGATAGAGGGCGCTATAAATATCATGGCATCGTAGCCGAGCTGGCGTCAGCCGCTCGCGAAGCAGGTTTACAATTCTAAGGAAAAAACATGGCAAAAACCCCTGAGAAGAAACGCCAAGAAGACTTTGGCACTGAGTTCGAGGAAAAGGTTCTCTATATTAACCGCTGCGCAAAGGTAGTCAAAGGGGGTAGAAAATTTAGTTTCTCCGCTTTGATCCTCGTCGGAGACGGACAAGGACATGTGGGCTATGGCTATGCGAAGGCGAACGAGGTTTCCGACGCCATTCGCAAAGGCTCTGAATCGGCTCGCAAAAATATCTATACAATTGAAATGGAAGGAACAACGATCCCTCATGATATTCATGTAGATTGGGACGGCGCTGCGATCCTTTTGAAGCCCGCAGGACCCGGAACGGGAATCGTTGCAGGTTCTAAAGTACGTTCTGTGTTAGAGCTAGGAGGCGTGAAGGATGTGATTGCAAAGAGTTTAGGCTCGAGCAATCCGGTGAACTTGGTGAAGGCGACTTTTAAAGCGTTGCAGAAGCTTCGCAATAGAAATTTGTATCGCGCTCAAAAAGAAAGGAGGGCTCATGACTAATCTGTCCCAAATGAAAAATACCTCTAGGCCTGTGCAAAAAAACCGCCGTGTTGGACGAGGCATTGGATCAAGACGGGGAGCTACGTGCGGCCGCGGTGGCAACGGAGACAGCTCCAGGCAAGGATATCGTAAAAGATTTGGCTATGAAGGAGGACAAGTCCCTCTTTATAGAAAATTGCCGATTCGTGGATTTACCCGAGGTCGATTTGTGAAAGAGGCGGCTGCGATTGGTTTATCAACGATTGAGGAACATTTTGAAGACGGGGAAACTGTGAATCGCGCTTCTTTGCGCGCAAAAAACTTGATTCCACGCCATGTTCCCGGGGGGATTAAAATCCTTGCAAACGGAGATTTGACGAAAAAAGTGACAATTGAAGCGCGTGCTTTTTCAGAATCAGCTTTGAAAAAGCTTCAAGAAAAGTCCATTTCGTATACAATAGTAGCCTAAACGGGAACCATTATGATAGAGGCCATCCGGCGCATTTTTTCTATTCCTGAACTGCGAGTGAAAATATTCACCACGTGTATTCTCCTTGCAGTGTGCCGGATCGGAACCTATATTCCCGTTCCCGGAATCAATGGCGATATAGCGATCAGCCTCTTCAAATTCGCATCGGGAGGGGGACAGAACTTATTCCAATTGTTTGATATTTTCTCCGGAGGGGCGTTTGCCAAGATGACGGTGCTCGCTCTAGGCGTTGTTCCCTACATCTCTGCGTCGATCATTATTCAACTTTTGATCGCCCTTGTTCCCGGTATTCAAAGGGAAGTCAGGGAGAGTCCCGATCAGGGGAAAAGAAAATTGTCAAAGTGGACTCGGCTAGCAACCTTAGTGCTCGCTCTTTTCCAATCCGGTCTTTTTGCAAGACATGCCGTGCGCATTAGTCTTGCGACGCCGGGCGTGATTGTCCCAGAATTACTGGATATGACCCTCTTTGGGATTCCTTGGCTTTTTTATCTTACTGTTATGATCACTATGACATCGGGAACTTTGTTCCTGATGTGGATTGGGGAGCAGATTACAGAAAAAGGAGTGGGGAATGGGATTAGTTTGGTGATCGCTCTTGGGATTTTATCATCTCTTCCTGGCGTCATTGGATCGATCATTCAGCAAATGAATCTAGGATCCCAAGAAGCCGGGCAAATCACCTTTATGACCCTTTTGATTCTCTGTTCTCTTTTCGTCTTGATTGCAGTGGGAACCATTCTTGTGATTCAAGGGCAGCGCAAGATTCCTCTGCAATACGCAAGGAGGATTGTCGGCCGTCACGAAGTACAGGGGGGGAATTCCTATATCCCGTTGAAAGTGAATTATGCCGGTGTAATTCCTGTCATTTTTGCCTCTTCGTTTCTGATGTTCCCGGCAACGATCGGCCAGTTTATCGGCCGCAGCACATGGATGGGGCAATTTTCTAATTATCTATCCCCGGGATCTTGGGTTTATACATTGCTGTATGTGTTCCTTATCATCGGATTTACCTATTTTTGGACTGCAACACAGTTTAAACCGGAACAAATCGCTTCCGATATGAAGAAAAACGGAGCTTTTATCCCAGGGATTCGGCAGGGCAGGCCGACTCAAGATTTTCTTGAGCAGACAATGAGCCGGATTACTTTGTTCGGAGCTTTGTTTCTCGCGATGATCGCAATCCTCCCCACTTTGGTGGGAAAATTTTTGGGCGTAGATGCCAATATTAGCCAGTTTTTTGGCGGCACCTCCCTTT
>CAZZLR010000019.1:0-9916 GCA_964655045.1 uncultured bacterium
GTACACACTATTTGGCACACTCACATATCATGGGTGATTAAAATGAACGTGAGACTCAAACGCTTCTGCAAATCTTGCAGCAAGTCGAGAATTTAACGCATCGTTTGCGGATCGAGCGCAGAGGTTGCTTCATCGCAAAAGAGAAGCTCCGGATCTCCGGCTAAAGCACGGGCGATCCCCACCCTTTGCCTTTGCCCTCCGCTCAACGAAGAAGGATAGGCATTCCCTTTGCCTTCCAGTCCCACTAAATGGAGAAGGGCTTCCCCCTTGTGTTGACGCTCGATTCTTCCTAATCCTGCAATCTCCAGAGGATAAACGATATTCTCAAAGACGGTGCGCGCGCTGAAAAGATTGAAATTTTGGAAAATCATCCCCGTTTTTTGATGAAAGGCTCTTTTTTCTTTCCCCTTGAGAGAATGTACATTCACTCCATGAAAACGGACTTCCCCCGAAGAAGGGACGCTCAAAGCGGCCAGACAGCGCAGCAACGTCGACTTCCCCGCGCCGCTCAGTCCGATAATACCCAGCACATCGCCTTGATCCACACGCAAAGACACCTGATGCAAAGCGCGGACAGAAGAAAACGTTTTAGAAATGCAAACAGCTTCAATCATCGAAAAAAATCATAGAGCAACTCTCGATTTGCATTCAAGCCCTTGGATGCGCCCGGTCATACACTTCCCGTTTTAATTGAGGCGATACGTGCGTATAAATTGTCGTCGTCGAAAGAGAGCGATGGCCCAATAAAGTTTGAATCGTTTTCAGGTCCATCCCCTTTTCCAGCCAGTGGGTCGCAATCGTATGCCGTATGGTATGAGGAACAATTCTTTCACAAAGTCCGCTCATCTTCAAATATTTCTTAAAATTCCGATCGACGGAACGAGCCGTCAGCCTCCCCCCCCATCGATTTAAAAAAATCATTTCACGGTCTTTCTCTATGAGGTTGCGCACGGGATGGCTTAAATAATCGGAGATCCAACGGGCGGCGCTCTGAGTGATCGGCGTCCGCCTTTCTCTTTTTCCTTTTCCAAAGATCGTGAGCATCAAGCTGTCGGGGCAAAAGTCGGAGCGTCTGAGCTGCACCGCCTCGCTCAAACGGAGTCCCGAACTATAAAATAATTCCATTAAACTTCTGTCGCGAAATCCCAAATGGGTCGAAAGATCGGGTTGGGAAAATAAAATTTCCACTTGCTCGTAAGCAATGGCGACGGGAAGCTTTTTTCTTTTCTTCGGGCTTTGGATCTCTTCTAAAGGGGAACTTTCTACCAAACGCTCCTTCAAAGCAAATCGATAGAGGCTCCTCAGAGCGGCAAGGCGCCGTCCAACGGAAGCCGGGCTCATTTTTCGTTTATGAAGAAAGGAAAGATATGCGCGCACCCTCCCTTTGGAAATCGCCTCTTCTCCCATAAAAGAGAAGAAAGATTCTATATCAATGCGATAAGCCCGCAGAGTATGTTCCGAAACCCCTTTTGAAAGCTCCAAATAAGCAAAGAATCGACGTACTATCTCCTGCAGACAAGACCTATTTTCTAAAAATGCCTCTTCCTGTTATCATAGAGTCACTCTTATGATAACGCTAGAAAAAATTTCTAAAAAAATTCCAGGAAGAACTTTATTTGAAGACGTTACCTTTACCTTCAACCATGGCTGCCGCTATGGGCTGACAGGGCCGAACGGATCGGGAAAATCGACGCTGCTTAAGATCATTATGGGTCTTGAACCGCAAACGGCCGGTACAGTTTCCCTGCCCAAGAAAGTCGGATTTCTAAAACAGAGGATTGAAGATTTTAAAGATTTCAGCTTAATCGACACGGTCATCATGGGCAATCGCCGTCTTTGGGGGGCTCTGCAAGAGAGAGAGTCTCTTTATCTTGAGGAAATGAGCGATGCGGTTGGGATTAGACTCGGGGAGATCGAAGAAATCATCGCAGAGGAGGACGGCTACTCGGCAGAGTCGGAGGCTGAGGCGCTTCTAGTTGGGATGGGACTTCCCGAATCGATGCACCGCAAGCTCATGCATCAAATTCCTTCCGACCGGCAGTTCCGGGTTTTGCTTGTCCAGGCGCTTTTTGGAAACCCCGAAGCATTGCTTCTCGATGAACCGACCAACCACCTGGATCTCGACTCTATTTCTTGGCTCGAAGAGTTCTTGCACAATTATCAAGGTACCCTAGTCGTCGTCAGCCACGACAAGCACTTCTTAAATTCCATCTGCACCCATATTGCCGATATTGATTATGACACGATCATCACGTACCCCGGCAACTACGATATGATGCTGGTTGCAAAAACGGCGGCGCGAGAGCGGGCGGAAGACGAAAATAAAGCGAAGGAGAAAAAAGTCGCCCAGCTCAGAGAGTTCGTCGCAAAGTTCGGCGCGGGGACGCGGGCAAGCCAGGTGCAGTCGCGGATTCGAGAAATCCATCGGCTGCAGCCGATGGATTTAAAAAAGTCCAATATCCAACGTCCCTACATCCGTTTTCCCGCTCTTGAAAAGCATTCCGGGCAAATCGTCGTCAAAGGGGAAAAGATAAGCCGAGGATATGAAGGGGTATCGGTTATCAAGAATTTTTCCTTCGAAATTCATCGAGGCGACAAAATCGCCGTCATTGGAAATAATGGACGCGGAAAGACGACCTTGCTCAAAGTGCTGGCAGGGGTTCTTCCTTTGGACAGTGGAAAACTCGTGCTGGGCCACGCTGTGGAAATCGGTTATTTTTCCCAAAATCACGGAGACGTCCTGAACAAGCATACCGACGAGACGGCCTTTGATTGGCTGAAAGGGAGAAAGGGCGGGGTATACGACCAGGATGCCCGCGGAGTCCTGGGAAAAATGTTGTTTGGCGGCGATGACGCCTTTAAGCCCGTACGTAACTTATCGGGCGGGGAAGCGGCGCGCCTCATCCTGGGGGGGCTTCTTTTAACATCCCCTAACTTCTTAGTTCTCGACGAGCCGAACAACCACCTCGATCTAGAGGCAGTTTCAGCTCTGGCTTGGGGACTTGAGGATTTTAAGGGAACAGCCATTGTCGCGACCCATGATCGAGAGCTCATCAACGGCTTTGCTACAAAGATCATTGCTTTTGAAGAAGACGGTATTCATTTTCATCAAGGGCCCTTAGAAGAGTATCTTGAAAAAAAGAAAGCGAAAAAGTAATACAAAAGCCACAAATCATATCATATTTGAGCACGTCAAAGCACCGCAAATCGACGAACCCTCAATTTGCAGACATCCTCTTAGAAAACGGAAATCGGCGAAAATCCTCTGCGGCAAAGGTGTTGGGGAAAATCGAGCGCGCCTCTTTTTCCAGCACGCGCGCATCTTGGTAGCGCGCCGAAAAGTGAGTGAGGATCAAGGTTTCCACACCGGCATCGCGTGCGATCATCGCCGCCTGTTTTGCCGTCATATGCCGATAATCATGCGCCATCTGCCGCGCTTCATCTAAATAAGTACTTTCGCAGACCAACATTTTGGCTCCGCGGGCTAAGGAGTAGGCAGCAGGACAAGGGCGCGTATCGACAACGTAGGCGAACACATCTCCTTTACGGACATAGCTCACATCCTCTAAGGAAACTCTTCGTCCCTCGATCCACAAGCTCCCTTCTTCTTCTAATTTCCGGACATTAGGACCTTCGATTCCTTGCTGCCGCAATGCCTCTCTTTCGAACTTAATGGAATCCGGCTCTGCAATGCGCCAGCCTATATTATCGACGCCGTGGTCGAGGAACTCGGCTTCGATCCGGAACTTGCCATCGTCTTCGACAAGGCCTGCTTGCCGTACAGGATGTTCTACAACCTGAATGGTTTCGTGGTAGATGCAGCAGTAACGAAGCCGATCGAAAAATTTCTTTCCGCTGGCTGGATAATAACAATGAATGGGGCGGCGCACCTTGTCGAGGTTCAGGCGCATGAGCATAGAACCGAGCCCCAAGCAATGATCCCCATGAAAATGACTAATAAAAATACGATTCACACAAGGGGGCGCAATTTCCGCGAAAATAAACTGTCTCTGCGTTCCTTCGCCGGGATCGAATAAAAGCCCTTCTTCATTCCAACGCAATAAATAAGCGCCATGATTGCGATAGCGCGTCGGGTGCTGGCTTGCGCAGCCCAAGATAATAAGGTCCCGCGCGCTCATCGCTTCACCCTTTGAGCAAACAACGAAAACCTTCCTAAAAATAGACCTATAAAAACCCCGGAAATATGGGCTGTATTAGCGATATTCGGAGCAAAACCTTTGCCGAAAAACAGAGCGAACATAAAGGATACGGCTGATAGAGCGAACATGGCTCCCACAAAAAACATCAAAAACCAAAAAGTGGTTCGATGCAGGGCGTATCCTTCCCAAGGAGCCCTTTTTTGGCGCGCCCAAACCAATCCGGCCAAGGCCAAGGCGACTCCTGAATATCCGAGAAAAAAGGGGCCGCTCACCAAGTACTGCAACGTATTCGATCCGATTCCTGCAATCAGTGTAAAAAGAGCCAGGCGCACCGATCCGATTCTTTGTTCAACGGGCCTGCTGAGAATCCACAGCCAAATCATGTTGAACAAAATATGAAGAAACTGAGTATGCAAGATAGAGGGAGAAAAAAGACGCCACACCTCGCCTTGGCGCACTTTTGCAAACAGCGTTCCTTCTCCTAATAGGAAATCCGTTTGCGTCAACAAAGAAAAGATCCAATCTCCAATCCCCTTCCAATAGACTCCCCCGGCCGTCTCCGATGGCGTATCATAGAGCAAGGCCGATACAATCGGCGTCATCGGCGAAACAGCTCCCAAAGACGCTTCCTGCACTCCGTTGAGAAAAAAAATCGCGCAGCATACAAAGAGAATCAAAAAACTAACGGGCGTTCCCCTAGGCTTTGGCGCAAATGGCATCCCCTGTCCGTTCCATTCTTTTTCCTCTCCGCGCCCCCTTTCTTCAGAATCAAATTTGGGATGGGATGGTTCCTTTTGAAATTCAGCCAATATCTCTTGGGCTACGGTAATTTTATCTTCATCGACGATCCACACGGCATATGATTTTTTCCCTATTTCGGCGTCCGAAGAAACCTCGCATCGGTTATCGATGCCTCGGCTATACAGATATGCGCTCAGACGGCGCGCCCGATCTTCTCGATCCACAGAACCAATCAACCGCATCGGATCTTATCCACAATCCGCGTCGTAGCAAGCGTTGGAATCCGCTCTACAAAATAGTGCCGAGCTCCCAAATCCTCCACCGTCTCTTGTTCAACACAGCAGCCCCTATATTCCGCCCCGTTTACATGCACGTCGGGACGCACCTGACGCAAGAGTTCACGCGGATCGTCCTCCTCAAACCATGTAACAAAATGGACAAACTCAATGGCGGCGACCATTTCCAAACGATGCTGCAAGGAGATAATCGGCCGTGAGATCCCCTTGTACCGTTGAATCGAGGCATCGGAATTCAATGCGACAAGAAGCAGGTCCGCCTGTTTTGCCGCTTCATGTAAAATGAAAAGATGGCCAGCATGCAGCAGATCAAATGAACCGTTCAGCGTCGCCAAGGTCTTTCCCCCTGAACGAAGTCGGTCAGCCGTCCGGGCAAGAGCCTCGGGCTCAATCAGTTTCTTTTGGAGCCACGCGGGGCGCATTCCGTTTTCCTTTTTTAGGGAAGGCGATTCGAAACACCTCATCATAATGATCCACGAAATGAACTTCGATCCCTTTTTTTAAAAATTCAGGCAGCTCGTCGTAGTCGCGCAAGTTTTCCTTGGGAAAAATCAGCGTATCTAATTGCGATCGGCGCGCAGCGATTAACTTTTCTTTCAACCCCCCAATGGGGAGCACTTTTCCCGTCAGCGTCAATTCTCCCGTCATCCCCAAATTTTCTCGAAGAGGACGATTCAAGAGAAGAGAAAAGAGGGCGCTGACCATAGTAATCCCCGCGGAAGGACCGTCCTTGGGCGTCGCTCCTTCGGGGATGTGGATATGAATTTGCGATTTTTCAAAAAAAGAAATCGATCCCGCATAGCGGGCCACATTCCCCTGCACATAGCTCCAGGCGATCATAGCAGATTCTTTCATCACATCGCCCGCCTGTCCTGTCAGCTTCATTTCGGTCTTTTCCGCAGGGTATCGGATCGCTTCGATATAAAGGGTCGCCCCGCCCATCGAGGTCCATGCCAGCCCCGTCGCAACGCCTACGGGATTCCTTTGATAATAGCGGTCTCCCGTAAAAATCGGCTTCCCTAAAAACGGGATCAGATTTTTTTCGGAAATGATCGTTTTCGACTGTTTTGGATCGCGCGCGAATTTCATCGCTACTTTTCGAAGAATTTTCTTTAAATTATTTTCCAAAGAACGCACTCCGGCCTCGCGCGCATAACCGTTGATGATTTGTCCCAGCGCTTTATCCGTAAACACGACGTCGCTTGCTTTCAAGCCCATATTTTTTCGATTCCGAGGAACGAGATATTTGCGGGCGATCTCTATTTTTTCCGCCTGGATGTATCCGGAAAGGCGCAAGATTTCCATCCGATCTTTCAAAGGTTCCGGAATCGAGTCGAGGACATTAGCCGTTACAATGAATAGCACATTTGAAAGATCCACTCTAACGTCGAGATAGTGGTCGAGGAAATCCTTATTTTGTTCGGGGTCGAGCACTTCCAATAAAGCGGAGGCCGGATCGCCTTGATAGCTCGCCCCCATTTTATCGACCTCATCCAACATGATGATCGGATTCATCGTTTGCGTCATTTTCAGCGCCTGGATCAACTTCCCAGGCATTGCGCCAATGTAGGTTCTCCGATGTCCTTTGATTTCCGCTTCATCGCGCATACCTCCCACGGAAAATCGATAAAATTTTCGATTGAGAGCTCTAGCCACGCTCTTTCCGATGCTCGTTTTTCCAACGCCCGGAGGCCCGACTAAGCAAATAATGCTTCCCTTGACTCCCCCTGTCAATTTACCGACGCCGATAAACTCCAAAATCCTTTCCTTAATATCTTTCAGTCCATAGTGATCTTGGTTGAGGATTTTCTCCGCTTCCTTTAAATCGTGCGACTCTTCGCTATACATGCCCCAAGGAGTGATCGTAAGCCAGTCGAGATAGTTACGGCAGACGCCATACTCAGCCGATTGCATTTCGAGAGACGCTAATTTGTCCATTTCTTCGCGGATCACCTTCAGCGCTTCTTCGGGAACTTTTCTTTGCTTCAATCTCTCTTCGAACTTCGACGCCTCCATCGTCTTGTCGTCCTTTTCCATGCCGAGCTCTTTTTTAATCGCTTTGAGCTGCTCGCGCAGGAAAAATTCTCTTTGCGTCTTAGAAATCGTCGCTTCGATTCTTTGGTTGATCGAGCTTTGCAACTTACTGATGTCTAGCTCTTTTTTCAAAAGGAGAAGCGCTTTGTCAATCCTCTTTTCAATCGCGAACGATTCGAGGACCTCTTGCAGCTCTTCTCTGCTTGCTGTCGTCAGCGCTACGGCAAAATCGGCCAGCCTCCCCGGCTCGGTAAAGTCGGAATGTCCCAAGAAAATCTGTAATTCTTCTTTAAAAAGGGGATTGAGTTTCAGCAATTCCTTGATAGTCGTGATAATGCTGATCGAATAGGCTTTGAGTTCGCGGGACAATTTCGCCATCGCGACGTCGTCATGGTAAACGACTTCGGCTTGCATGTATTTTGATTTCATGGGGCGGGAGATTGAAACCCTTTTTTCCATGTTCAAAACGACTTGCGCTCCCCCTTGTTCCATGGGAATAATGCGGAGGATGCGGGCAACGACGCCGACTTGATATAAATCGCCAATCGCAATCTTGTAAATGTCAGCCTCTTCTTCTTTGGTGAGAAAAAGGCCGACGCATTTATGATCTGTTTTCGCAATGAGCTTCAAGACCTCGTAATACATTCCCGGCTCGATCACGATAGGTGCGGCCATTCCGGGGAAAAAGGGGCGCCGGTTCAAAGGAAGAATATAAAGCTGATTCGGGTAGGAAAGGGCGGGGATCAAAGAACCCGATTCTTTTTGCAGCGAACGGAGTTCATCTTCAATCTCCGGGATTTGGTCTTTAGGTAAGTCTAGCTCGTCCAATCGCACCTCTTTTTCTTTCTTATATCAAAAGCGACAAATAAATTCATATTTCAGCTACATGAAAGTTGTCGATCAATCGAAGATTGTAACTTGCATAGTATTAAGTCAATACAATGCCATTTACAATCGTCGATTTTCGACGCTTTGACGCGCTCAAATGTGAAAACCCAGGCCTTAAGGCCTGGGATTGTGTTGGTTTGTCGCTTTTGGTATTATATCGCTCTGTGGCTCAAAAATAAAGGCCGATCCGCCTTGCAAAATCGTTTCCCTGCTCAAAATGCAAAGTCCCTGCTCGCCTTGATCCTCAAAATCATTTTTTTCTCCGCAGCCGAAAGCAGGTCAGTTTATCGTTTCGAAGAAAAATTAGCAATACCCGATCTACTTCCGCAGAACTTATACCAAAAGAAAAAAATAATGTCCTATTTGAGCGCGTGAAAGCTGTCGAATTTCTATAGACAAAAAAGTCGTTTTCTTACAAAATTTCTAATAATACCAAAAGCAACAAATAGTGAAAACTCTCATTATAGAAACAGCAACGGAAAAAGGGCTCATCGTCCTTGCAAAAGAGGAGCGCCCCCTTGCATATCGGGCACTCGAGGGAGGGGCGCTGCTTTCCAAAACTCTTGCTTCCGAGGTGGATCGACTTTTGAAGGAACATTCTTTTTGTCCCGATTCCATCGCCGTCGGCAAGGGGCCCGGCTCTTACACAGGCGTCCGCGTGGGCATGGCTTTAGCCAAAACGCTCTCTTTCGGCTGGGGCGTTCCTTTATTCGGCTTCTGCAGCCTCGCCGCCTTCATCCCGGATGAAAGGCGCTGCCCTGTCCTTTTTGATGCACGCATGGGGGGTGTGTACTTGCTGCACCAAGACAAAGTCTCGCTTGTCTCCCCTGACCAAGCGCACGCCCTCCTAGCGCAAGAGGAATGGCTCGCCTCACCCCATCCGACATCCATTCAGCGAAGAGCCCCTTTTTCCGCCTCCTGGATCGAAACCGCGCCCTCCCCATGGGAGCTTGCCCGTATTGCCCATTCTCCCGAGACCAAAAGAGACAACAGACCCCTTGAGCCGGATTATAGCCGGCGTTTAGAGAGTGTTAAAGCCGCGGAAAAACCGACCCATAGCGGGCAGCAAGAGGCTACAGAATTAATTTACATCAATCCATCTAGACAAAAAACATGATTTTGTATTAGAATTCTGGTGATAGATAATATAATCATTTCATTTAAAAAAGGTAAATAGAAATATGTGCAATTTAACCCTGGAAGACACGTCTCAATCCTACCAATCATTTTTAAAAATCGAAGAGAACCTCGACAAAGAACTCTTTGAGTTTGCTCAAGAACACCCGCACTGGACTCGACTACTCGCGCTGCCAATCGCTCTCTGCACTACGTTACTCGAACTATCTGCCCGCGTTGCGTCCATCGGCGAGATGCTCATTAAAGGCATTACGAATCTGATTCTTGCAGCCACAGGCAATAAGAAGCATGGTATTTTAGGGTTAAGACAACTATTCCTGCAAATTCCACTCCAGGCGCTCTCAGCGGCGGGCGACTTAATGGGCCTGCCGATCCTAGTCTTATCTCTCTCTATTTCCCCGCAAGGCACGATCATAAAGCTACAAGGAGAGCGCCTATTTAGACACACATACCTTGCACAAGACGAAGCAACGGCTTGTTCTGAGCTAAAGACGCTTTATACAGAAAAAATGATCTGCCGTGAAAACGAGTTCGAGGAACACATAAAACCTACTCTCCGAAATCTTCCGACACTCCTGGAGTGGAGCTACCGGTAATCCCCGTCTATACCCAAACAACCCGAAAAGTTGTTTGGGGTATACGACCGCTCATTGTGATGAC
>CAZZLR010000020.1:0-9640 GCA_964655045.1 uncultured bacterium
GGGTTAAACCAGTGCTGCTTACGCAAAAACCTCTCCATAACTTTGTCGAGGAGACTATTACCTGGGAAACCAGAGTTGCAAATAATTGCAGATGGGGGAGAAATCCCCTTTTTTTAACAAATTAACTAGAGGGTCGATTTAATGAATAGGGTTGGGAGGGAAGCCGAAGGCTTCGTGTTGTTTGAAAAAGAGGCTGATTATCAAGAATGGATCGCTGCGGGAGCCCTATTCATCCATCGCATTCTTTCTCTAGATGCTATTGTATTTCAATACGGAGAATCTTTTTTTTCTTCTCAAATCGGTGCGGATCGATCTTTCGAAGCGTTTCAAAAAGGGATCGCCCCATGTGCGCCTCAAGAAATTTGCGCTGCAATTGTTTCTTTTTCTCCTTTCCGCGTCCGGTTTTCCGGCGCTCAATATGATGGGGCAATGAATCGATGGCATGCGGAACATTTTGCGGCGATTTGCAAGGAAATCCAAAATAATCCCCGCTTTGACGTAAAGCAAGTATGCTTCCTTGGAGAAGAAGAAAAAGAACTTGTCCTCAATACATGGAATCATACCCAAGCGCCTTTTCCGGAAGAAAAAATGCTGCATCAACTCGTGGAAGAACGAGCAGCCCTTCACCCGAATTGGGAAGCTGTGCGTTTTAACGGCCATTCTCTGTCCTATCAGGAACTCAACGAACAGGCCAACAGACTCGCTCATTTTTTACGTTCTCAAGGAATCGGCAAAGATGTTTTAGCCGCCCTATGTATGGAACGCTCTATCCAATTGATTGTCTCTATTCTCGCAGTGCTAAAAGCAGGGGGAGCTTATGTCCCTCTCGATCCAAGCTACCCGGAAGAAAGGCTTCTTTATATTTTATCCGGATCGAAAAGCCGGATCTTGATATGCCATTCTCAATTCCAGTCCCTTTTTCATTCCTTAGACGTCCCTACCATTCTTATCGACCAAGAAAAACGTTTTACCGACTGCAGCGCAGAAAATCCCTTCCCCGTAAACTGTGCAGACGACCTTTGTTATGTCATCTACACTTCCGGCTCAACCGGCAGGCCTAAAGGAGTCGCCAATATTCACAGAGCCTTAGTCAATCGCATTGTCTGGATGGAAAAACGCTTTCGACTGCAGCCATCGCAACGAGTCTTGCAAAAGACCCCTTTTAGTTTTGATATTTCTGTTTGGGAGTTTTTTTGGCCACTCATCGCCGGAGGCACCCTTGTCATCGCAGAGCCCGGAATTCATCGAGATGCGGAAGCTCTTGCAGAGCTCATTCAAAAAGAACGCATCGCCCTCCTCCATTTCGTCCCTTCCATGCTGGAACTCTTCTTGGAAGTTCCTTCCGCCGCGCAATGCACAAGCCTGCAAAAAGTGTTTACGGGGGGAGAAGCGATTTCTCAGGAAATTGTGCATAAATTTTTCCGGATGTTTTCTTGTGAATTACATAACCTTTATGGTCCTACGGAAGCGGCGATCGATGTGACCACGTGGGCGATCGAGCCAGACAGCCACCGCTCTCTGATCCCGATCGGCCGTCCCATCGCCAACACGCAGATCTATATTCTCGACGAATTTCTGCATCCCTGTCCTATTGGCGCTCCGGGAGAATTGTTCATAGGAGGAATCGGTCTTGCAAGGGGCTATATTCATCAACGAGAGTTAACGGAAGAAAAATTTATCCCGCATCCCTTTTCTCCGGGAAAAAAAGTGTATCGGACAGGAGACCTTTGCCGCTTTCTCCATAACGGAACGATCGAATATTTAGGAAGATTGGACCGGCAAATCAAACTACGCGGATTTCGTATTGAACTCATGGAAATCGAAGCTGTCTTGCGAAAATCACCTCAGGTCGGCGCCGCCGCAGTCGTCGCGCAAACAGATGCTTCGGGGCAAAAATATTTGGCCGCCTACATCACCCCTCAAAAACCGGAACTTCAAAAAGAACTCGAAGAGAGCCTCCACGCTTCCTTGCCGAAATACATGGTGCCCGGCGTTTTTGTATTTTTGCAAAAAATGCCTCTTACGCCTAATGGCAAATTAGACGTAGGCAAACTTCCTCTCCCCGCTTTGAGCTTTACGGAAGATGGCACGGCGCAATCCTTGCCTTCAACGGCATGGGAAAAAGCCCTGGCTCCACTTTGGTGCGCAGTCTTGGGTCGTACACAAATAGGCGTTGATCAAGGCTTCTTTTCCCTGGGAGGACATTCCTTAAAAGCGATGCAGCTCGTCTTAAAGATCAAAAATATTCTCGGCAAACAAATTTCCCTTCCCGACCTCTTTCAGGCTCCCACTCTCCGCGCGCAAGCGCTATTGTTAGAAACAAGGGGATCAGTTGCGGAAAAGAGCGTCGATCTCATCGCCCATGCGGAACAGCTGCATGAGCCATTTGCCTTAACCGATATTCAGCAAGCATACCTTTTGGGAAGAACCGATGTTTTTTCTCTTGGTTCCATCCGCTCTCGCATCTATGCCGAAAATCATCGCGGCGCACTCGATAAGGAACGCTTGGAACGGGCTTTGAACCGATTGATTGCAAGACACCCCATGCTGCGCGCCGTGATCCAAGAAGACGGCTCCCAACGAATCCTCCCTTCCGTGCCCCATTATTCGATTCAAGAAGAAGCTGTGCGCGAAACGATGCTTGCGCGTCCCTTCTTTGCCGGACAATGGCCTCTTTTCGAAATCGCCTTGTCGAAAGAGCGAATTCATTTTCTTTTCGATCTTTTAATGATTGACGGAACGGGATTGGAGGTTTTCTTCGAAGAGCTGTCCCTCTTGTATGAAACAGAAGAAGCCAACTTGACGCCGCTCTCTATTTCTTATCGCGATTGCGTTCTCGCCATGGAACAAAAGGATCAACGCAAAGCGAAGGAATATTGGTTTCGGCGTATCGAGTCTTTGCCGGACGCACCGCGATTGCCCCATCTTCCCAATGCAAAGGCCGGCCCTTTTGTCCGCTATCAGGGCTCCCTTTGTCCGGAAAAATGGCAAGAGGTGCAGAAAAGAGCGGCGCAAGAAGGAATCAGTCCTGCCGCCTTCCTCGCATTCCTTTATGGAATGTCGTTGAAAACACAGAGTCAATCTGCCCATTTCACCATGAATGTCATGTTTTTCAACCGCCCCCCCTTGCACCCGGACGTCGATCGCATTATAGGAAATTTCAGTACAACGCTTCTTCTCGAGATGGATTTGAGGGAAGAGAATGTGAAAAACGTACAAGCGCAGCTTCTCGAAGATCTCGAATATGCCGAATTCAATGGAATTCAAGTGCTCAATGAAAAAAATAGACGCCGAGGAGGTTCTTCTGCGGCCGCCATGCCGATCGTATTTGCCTGCGCATTGAATCTACGCTCCGAAGAACAAGAGACCAAGATACCACGCTTCGCATGGGATGGAAAGACTGTCCCCTATAGCTTCTTGGAAACGCCTCAGGTGCTTTTAGATCATCAAGTTTTTGAAGAAAGAGACGGCTCGTTCCATTTTCATTGGGATGTCCGCTCAGGGTATTTTATTCCGGGCGTCATAGAATCTTGCTTCGATTATTATACTGCCAAGCTAAATGGACGCGAAACAGCCGCGCCGCGACCGTTCCCGCAAACAGAGGAAGCTGAGCCTCTTTGTCTCCATGATGCCTTTTTCCATCAAGCGCTGCACCGTCCTGAGCGAACGGCGATCATAACGCAAACGAGAACGCTTTCTTATAAAGAGCTTGCCAATGCCTCGCTCCTTTTGTCTGAACGGCTTTCTCTGCTCGACCTTCAACCCGGCGATCCCATAGCGATCATCATGGAAAAGGGATGGGAACAAGCGGCTGCGGTGTTGGGAATTCATGCCGCTCAGGCCGCTTATCTTCCCATAGACGCCGCGCTTCCTGAAGAACGAATCAAAACCATTCTTTCTCTCAGCGGCGCAAAAGCAGCCGTTGTTCAAAAACCACTTTCTTTTGAATCGAATATCCCCCTTTTTTTTATCGAACAAAGAGACATGGCTCTCTATCTGCCCCCTGCCGGCGATCCTTCCCAGCTGGCTTATATTATTTTTACGTCGGGCTCGACAGGGACGCCGAAAGGGGTCATGATTGAACATAAAGCGGCGATGAATACGGTGGGATCGATCCTTGAAAAATATAAGATCCATGAAGAGGATCGTTGTTTTGCTTCCGCTTCACTTTCTTTCGATCTTTCTGTATTTGATCTTTTCGGCTTTTTGCGCATCGGCGCCTCGCTCTACCTCCCCAATGCCGCAGAGACCCCTTCTTCCTGGCCTCAAATTCTTGTAGATCAAAACATCACGGTATGGAATTCAACGCCGGCCTTGATGCAACTTCTCGTCGAACAAGCAGAGCTTGCTCCTAAAACAGTCTATCCGCTGCGCCTTGTCATGATGAGCGGAGACTGGATTCCCGTCCCTTTGCCCGATAGAATCAAAGCCTGTTTTCGGGCGTGCGTCTATAGCTTGGGCGGAGCGACTGAAGCATCGATCTGGTCGAATGATTACGCCATTGAATCCGTCGATCTATCCTGGCCAAGCATTCCCTATGGAAAAGCTCTTGCGAGGCAATCGATGCTGATCCTCGATGAGAACTTGGAGATCCGTCCCGATTGGGCCGTAGGGCACATTTATATCGGCGGAGCAGGACTGGCTAGAGGTTATCTGAACGATGCAAAAAAAACAGCGCAAAGCTTTATCACTCACCCGCGTACAGGACAAAGACTCTATCGGACGGGAGACTTGGGTAGGCGGATGAGCGATGGAAATATTGAATTCCTCGGAAGGGAAGATCTTCAGGTCAAGGTACAGGGGTACCGCATTGAGTTAGAAGAGATCGAAGCGGCTATCCATCGCTATCCTAAGATCAGGCAAGCGATTGTTCGTACGGTAGGACAAAAAGACGAGGCGAAAAAAATCGTGGCATTTTTCTTAGCAGAGGAAACTGTGGACCTTGTTTCTTTAGAAACCCATCTTTCGAAATTGTTGCCCCGCTACATGAAGCCGCATCAATTCTTGCAGCTGAAAACATTTCCGTTGAGCGTCAATGGAAAAGTGGACACGAAGGCTTTGACGGATATGTTGGCGCACCACAGCAGCTCCCGTTCGAGTTTCGATCCGCCGCGAGGTGTCTTGGAAGAAAAAATGGCGCTCCTTTGGAAAGATCTTTTATCGATCGAAAAACCGGGGCGCGACGATAACTTCTTTTCTTTGGGAGGAACTTCTTTTTCGGCCTTCCGCTTTGTTTTTCTCGCGCAAAAAGAACTGGGCCTCCTTTTTTCAGCCGCCGATCTGTTTCATCGAGGAACGATCGCGCAGTTGTGCCAAGAGCCTTCTTCTGTGCAAGATCCCTCGCTCGTCCCTCTCCAAAAAGGAGGCTCTCGAGCGCCCCTCTTCCTGATCCACCCTTCGGGAGGAGGCGTGCTTTGTTATACGCAGCTCGCTTCCCTTCTTCCCGATCGCCCTATCTATGGCTTGCAAGCCAAAGGGTTTCTCGACGGGCGGGAATGCGTCGATTCGATTGCATCGATGGCAGAGCATTATTTATCTATCCTCTTAAAGCAAGAGCTGCGGCAGCCCGTTCATTTAGGCGGATGGTCTCTCGGCGGCTCCGTGGCCTATGAGATGGCGCGCCGCCTGCAAGAAAGGGGGATCCTTTGCGCTCCGGTCGTGATGATCGACGCTCCTTTGCCTTATCCGAGAAAAGAGGAAAATAAAAAAACTCTCCGAGAGTGGTTTGAAGAAGATTATGGAGATTCCCTCCATTCTTTCGACGCTTCGGCAAAAGAGACGCTATTTTCCCTCTTCTGCGCTCACCTAAGGGCGCTGCAAAACTATGAACCTCCCTCGGCTCCGATTGACCTTTTGCAGCTGAAGGCAAATCATGTTTGTTTTGCGCATTTGCAGGAACATCCGTGGAAACGGGAAGAAGATTGGGGGTGGGGCAGAGTTTCTCAAGGAATCGTGCGCAGCGTTCTCCTAGAGGCCGATCACAGCTCCATCCTCCGTTCTCCCTGTGTAGAGAAGGTAGCGCAAATCATTGGTTAGGGTGGACGCGTATGATCTTCCTTTGTGCAAGCCCGATCTGAGCATGCTTTGCCCTGCAGAGCAAAAACGCGCGGCGGGTTATTTGGAGGAAGCTCCTCGCAGACGCTTCATCACCGGACGATTCCTTCTGCGCAGGAGGCTCGGAGCAATCCTCGGCCTGGCTCCGCAAGATGTTGTTTTTAGGATGGGAATTTTCGGAAAACCGGAAACGGAAGGAGTTTTTTTCAGCATGAGCTACTCATCTGAAAAAATGGTTCTTGCAACGTCCCAAGAGATCCCTGTGGGGATTGACATTGAGCAGTGCAGCGAGAAGGTGTGGGAATGCGGCATGGATGCACTGTTTCTTTCAGAGAAAGAGAGGAAAATCGTCGCAGATTCTCCCGATTGGTGCAGGACGCAAACGCGGCTCTCTTTCTGGACGGCAAAAGAAGCTTTTTTGAAAAATATGGGATGGGGACTTGTGTCTGATTTGCGGAAGATTGATGCAATGAATCAGAGCTATATAGTATCCATTCCCATAAAAGGTTACTGTATATCTTTATCAACTATGAGTGAGGTTCAACATGTCGATCGACACATCAACAGATTTTAAAATGACTGTCATTTACGATAATAAAAAAGGGAATCCCGAATTGCAGGAGGGATTTGGATTCTCTTGTTTTGTGGAATGGGGGCAAAAAAAAATTCTTTTTGATACGGGAGGGGATTGGAAAGCCTTTGTCCAAAATAGCCAAAGGCTCGGTCTTGTGCTGAATAAGACGACCAGCCTCCTTTTTTCTCATGGACACTGGGATCATACGTCGGGGCTGGAAAACATCATAGACTATGTGCCTTGGAGCGCCAAAGTTTATGTGCCTTATGGATTTCCCTACTCTTCGGAAAGAAAACTCGGCAAATATTGGAAAACAACGGTCGTAGAGCGGGAGACCCTCACGCAGATCGACGAAGACGTTTATTCCCTTGTGTTAGGCGGAAGTTATTGGCTTACTACAATTTACGAACAATCTCTCCTGTTGAAAACAAAAAAGGGGATCGTGGTCATAACTGGATGCGCTCATCCGGGAATTGCCCATATCGTCCAACAGGCGCAAGCCCTTTTGGGGGATGCGGTGTGTCTAGTGACGGGTGGGTTTCATCTGCATCACTCTTTGAGCTGTACGTCAAGCAAGGTGGTGAGGCAGCTGCAAGAACTCGGAGTGAGGAACGTAGCGCCTTGCCATTGTACCGGCCTGACGGCAATCGACCAATTTAAGAAGGCTTATGGAAAAAATTATTTTCCAATTGAGACGGGAACCGTCCTCGATCTGCATTGAATTTTTTTTCGGTGCATGAAAAACCCTCATCGGGTATATTTTCCCACATGTTAAAGAGAAATCTTAAATTTCAAAATAAATTCCATTTCACCTCCCTCGGCTGCGCCCGCAACCTAGTGGATACCGAAGTGATGATCGGTCTTCTGCTGAAAGCAGGTTATGAGAGCGCCGCCTCCTTAGAGGAGGCCGATTACCTCGTTGTCAATACATGCGGCTTTTTAGAAGCCTCTCGTCAGGAGGGGATCGAGACTATTGCAGACCTTTTTGCAAAAAAAAAGAAAGAGGCGAAGGTGATCGTTGCCGGTTGCATGGTGCAAAAACATGGGGGGATTTTAAAAGAAAAATTTCCTGAGATTCATTATTTGCTCGGTTCCGGCGATGTGGAAAAAATTCTTGAAGCCGTTACGGCGGGACAGGCGGGTGAAGCGGTCGGATCGGCGCGTAGTTATTTAGAATGGGGCGAAGTGCCGCGCACTGTTTCTACGCCCAAACATTATGCCTATCTAAAGATTGCGGAAGGATGTAAAAAGCGATGTGCGTTCTGCATCATCCCTGTGATCAAGGGGCCATTGCAAAGTAAGAGTGAGGCAAGAGTGCTCCAAGAATTCCGCGCTCTTCTGTCTCAAGGTGTTTTTGAAATTATTTTGATCGCGCAAGATCTTGGAGATTTTGGAAAAGACCGGAAAGAAAAGGGGGCTTTGGCCAAGCTTTTGAAAGAGATGCTGCGGATTGAAAAAGATTTTTGGATCCGCCTCCTCTACCTTTATCCTGATGAGATCGACGAGGAGCTAGTCGCCGTCATGAAAAGCGATGCGAGGATTTGTCCTTATCTCGATATGCCGATCCAACATATCAATAATGCAATGCTCAAAGCCATGCATCGAACGACTTCCAAGGAGCAAATTCTAGAGACGATAGCGTTATTGCGCAGGGAGATACCCGAGGTTTCTATTCGGACGAGCTTGATGGTTGGGTTCCCCGGAGAAACAGAAGAGCAGTTTTCGGAATTGTTGGATTTTGTAAAAAAAGCCTCCTTAGATCATGTGGGCGTGTTTCAGTTTTCTTTAGAAAAAGAGGCTTATGCGGCAAGATTGGAAAATCAGATCGCGCCTGAAATCAAACAAGAACGTTTCGAGCGCCTTGTTCACGCGCAGCGAAAAGCCGTCCGCAAGCGCAATCAGAGATGGGTTGGACGCATAGTTCGTGCGGTTGTAGAGGGCTTCCATCCGGAATCTCCCTTGCTACTCCGAGCCCGCCATAGCGGGCAGTGTCCTGAAATTGATGGGCAAATTATCATCAACGACGCCCGCGGCGTCAGGGCGTTTGGGGAACTATATGATGTAGAAATCACCGATGTTTCCGATTATGACCTGATCGGGTGCGTTGTACAAACGAAAAAACCAAAGCGTTCTTCATGCAAACTCTCCCTTGTCTCTTCCTAAAAAAAGGGAAAGAAAAACCTCTTTTGCAACGGCACCATTGGATTTATTCCGGAGCCGTTGCTTCTTTTCCGCAAGAAGGGGAGACGGCTCAAGTCCGCTCTTCTTGTGGAAAACTCCTGGGAATCGCTTTTCTTAGTCCGGGCCAATCGATTGCAGGGCATATGGTCGCCTTTGGGGAAGAATCTTTAGAAGAGGCGATTTCCCATCGGATTAAACAGGCTGCCGCTCTGCGCAGAGCTTGGTTTTGCTTTGAGCGGACGAATGCGGTTCGCTTGATTCATGCGGAAGGAGACGGGCTCCCCGGGCTGATTGTAGACGCGTATGCAAAAGTATTGGTGGTGCAGATTTCTCATCCCGGCTTAGAGCCCCTGAAGCAGCATATTGTCGCATCCCTTGTTCGAGAATTCAATCCCCAAACTATTTATGAGAAATCGACTTCTTTTTTGAGAAAAAAGGGGGGGGTGGGGGAAGTAAGAGCGCTTCTTTATGGAACCGATTCTCCTGAGACGGAAGTATTGGAAAACGGGTTTCGACTGACCGTCAATGTGCAAACAGGGCAAAAGACAGGCCTTTTTCTCGACCAAAGAGAGATGCGTAAATTGGTGTTTGATCATGCCCAAGGAAGGCGCGTCCTCAACGGCTTTGCCTATACGGGAGGCTTTTCGCTCATGGCTCTTGCCGGGGGCGCCCTTTGCGTGGATAGCGTTGAGATCAGCGGGCGGTGCAAAGCGCCGCTGGAACACAATCTCTCCCTCAACGGGTTCGGCGAAAATCATCGCTTCATCGAAGCCGATTTTTTTGAGTTTTTGAAAACATCCCCTTTTCATTATGATTTCGTGATCCTCGACC
>CAZZLR010000021.1:0-9512 GCA_964655045.1 uncultured bacterium
AGATGGGCTTGAAGTTTGTCGGCATGTTATAAGCTCAATATCAGCTTCCCTTGTATTATTATTATGCCGATAAAAAGCGTATAAGTCAAGCCCCTGTACAGGATCAGTTTGTACCAAAAGAAACAAATAATGTCATATTTGAGCGCGTCAAATAACACAAAAGCAACAAATATGACGTGATTTGTTGCTTTTTAGTATTAATTATTTAGGGCAAAAAAAAGCTCTCTCCAATGATAGAAACGGAGCAAGTGTTCATGCGGTTTTTTGAGGAGGCGGTGGGCGATATAGAGCGCTTCAATGGAGGCGAGGCCTGCCTGAGGATCGGGACAATCCGTTTGTTTGCGGGGGTAGGCGGTGCGATATCCAGGAGGAAGGCTTCTGGTTTCGAAGGGGGGCGTCAGGCTTTGCTCCATGACCTTGGCCAGCTTCCACGTTCCATCGATTAATAAAATTGTTTTCCCCTCGTCGGCCGCGCTCAAAGGGGGCGCGCCTACCTTGAGAACCAAAACGTCTTCTAAAGACGGCAAAGGATCGATCGGGTAGGTATAGAATTGGAGCTGCGGGTCGTTTTCCAATCCTCTGAGGGAACATTTTTTCAGGTTTTCTCTTCTGTGGCGTAAAATGAGCGTTGTCATGAACCATCCACGGGTTGGAGAAGATGCGGTGGAATTTCAAAAAGGAAACGAGAGGGGGTGGAAGGTTGTATTTTCCCCATACGCATACGGGAGCGCGCCATGCTGAGCGTTAAAAATCGTTCCGCGCGCGTGAGCCCTACATAGAAAAGGCGTCTTTCTTCTTCGATGCCCGTTCCAGCAAGACTTTTTTCATGAGGCAGAATATGATCTTCGAGACCCACGATGAAACACGCGGGGAATTCTAGCCCTTTTGCGCTATGGAGCGTCATGAGCTGCACTTTATCTTCTTCTGATTTTTTTTTCTTCGCAGAAAAAGGGGCGGCGCCTAGGGCTGTGTCGGCAATGAAATCTTGCACACTGCCCTCGGGATTGTCTGCGCCGTATTGAGCGAGCGCGTTGACGCATTCTTGCACATTTTCCCACTTGAAGGCGCGCATTGTGTCGCTTTGCACATCCTCGTGGATTGCCTTCTTATATTGAATGGCCTCAAGAAGCCAAAGGAGCGCCCCGTCAAGAGGTTTTTGAGAGAACCGAGCGCGAGCCGAGGCGAGAATATCGAGCAAAGAACGGATTCCCGCCACCCCCCTTGGATGGGAACTTCCCAACTTTTTCCCTGTGGAGATCTGTTCTAATATTTTTGCCAAGGGGACTCCGGCGCTGCGTCCTTCCTGAGTGAGCATATCGAGAAAATCATCGCCAATGCCGCGTCTCGGAACATTGAGAATACGCAGCCATGCTTCCTCGTCAGCAGGATTGGCGATGACGCGAAGATAGGCAAGAATATCTTTAATTTCACTGCGCTCGGAAAATTCTAGTCCGCCAAATACTTCATAAGGGATGCCTCTTACCCAGGATCCCCCTGTTTGCCAGGGGGCTTCCATGAGCGCCATTTCCAAGGCGCGCGAAAGGGCGTTGGAACGATACAGGATCGCGATTTCTTTCCATAAGAGCCCGTGGGTTTGACGAAGATGGCATAATTTTTTCACTACGGTGCGCGCCTCGTCCATTTCCGTTGCCGCGTTGAATACCTCGATGGGCGCCCCTTTTTCCGCCGCTGTCCATAATTTTTTTCGATGCCGCGTTTGATTGTGGGCGATCAGTGCATTCGCCGCTTCCAGGATTGGAGGAGTCGATCGATAATTTTGCTCCAGTTTGATGGTGTGATCGGCTTTGAAGTGCAGAATGTGGCTGACCTGGGCTCCCCGCCAGCCATAGATAGATTGGTCGTCATCTCCTACAACGCAGAGATTCTGATATTTTTGCACCAACAATTCGGCAAGCCGGAATTGAGAAGGATTGGTATCTTGATATTCATCAATCATCAGATAACGGCATTGTTCCTGATAGCGCGCTAGAACATCGGGATGCTTTTCAAACAGATGGATAGTTAAATGAATGAGGTGATCGAAGTTGACGGCATTGTGGGCGCGCAGCGTCGACTGGAGGCGGGAGAAGAGTTCTTTTGTAAATTGGTCGTGCCACCCCGTCGGATTCTTCTGCGACCCGCCTTGAAAGGCCTCGTTGATGGCTTGACAGGTAGGAGCGAGCGAAGGAAGAGGACCGCTATGGCCGAGCATATCGCGCACAAGATGCTTAATGAGCCTTTCCGTCTCTTTTTCATCGTAGAGGCTGAATTGCCGCGTATACCCCAAGACAGCGATTTCCTCCCTCAACACACGCATGCAAAAACTATGAAACGTGGATAAACAGACGCGTCTTGCCTGCTCGGCTCCGATTAACGCTTCTACCCTGCTTCTCATCTCATGAGCGGCTTTGTTCGTGAACGTCAGGCCGGCAATGGCTTCGGGAGAAATTTGTTTTGCGAGGATGAGATGGGCGATCCTCTGGACGATGACGCGCGTCTTTCCGCTTCCGGCGCCAGCAAGAACGAGCAACCTTCCTTCCGTAGTCTGTACTGCTGTTTCTTGTTCTCGATTTAACATTGATTGTGCAAAAGATGGTCTTGCACCGATGAAGAGGTGGGAACGGAAGGGAACATGAATCGGTATAAATCTTTTTGAATCTCGGCAAAAGCCGCTTTTTTGGCAAGGTGGCGGGGAGTCACGTTGAAGCAAAACCCTTCTGGAATTTTGGCCTTTGCCTGTCGAAAGGCCTCTCGAACTTGTCTTTTAAAACGGTTCCTTTCCGGAGCATTCCCAAAACGAGTAGAGGCAGAGATCCCGATTTTGGCCGGATAGCCTGCGTCGGGATAATAAGCGCGATCAACGCATAAATAAATCCCGACAAAACGAGTGCCTTCTCTGGAAACTCGCTTGAATTCATGCCTTTTTAGCAATCGATCGCTTTTGAGAAAAGCGAAACAGGCTTTGGCGGTTATCAAGAGGATTATTTACTTAGCGCGGCTCGGCCGGCTCTGCGGCGACGATTGATGACTTTGCGTCCCGATGTAGTCTTCATGCGGGCTCGAAAACCGAATTTTCGCTTGCGGCGGAGTTTGGTGGGTTGGTATGTACGTTTCATGGAAAAAACCTCAAATCTTAAAAGATATAATCCCATCATACGCTTCCTCTTGGAAAAAACTCAAGAGTTCTTTTTCGCCTATCGGATTGCCCATGCCAACCGTAAGCAATAAAGTCATATTAATATCGGGCGCTTCATGATCCCCTTTGCGGGTCATTGAAGAATGGCTTGAGTGAAAATCCCTTCTCAGGTAAGATCACTCTCTTTAGACGGAGAGAAAGAGATGAAAGTCGGAGCTTCTATTAAGGCAGACCCTTCGAAGGGCGATCAGATCGTCCGCCGCAAAGGCCGCCTCTATGTGATCAATAAAAAAGACCCAAACCGTAAGCAGCGCCAGAAAGGGCCTGCTAGAAGGAAATAAACATGGCAAAAAAATCTTCTATTGCAAAACAAAAAAAGAGAGAAACACTCGTTAAAAATAAGTGGGATAAACGCCACGCGCTGAAAACCACTATTCTTGACATGACAAAATCGATTGAGGAGCGCCTTGCCGCTGTGGACACGCTCAATAAATTGCCTAAAAATTCTTCCCCAACCCGTTTGCGCAACCGCTGCCAGTGTACGGGACGGGCCAGAGGATTTCTAAGAAAATTTAAACTCTCCCGTATTTGTTTCCGCGAAATGGCCAATCAAGGCGCTATTCCGGGCATCGTTAAGGCGAGTTGGTAAGCTCGCCTAGCCGTTTCCACTCTGAAAGATCTTCATGCCAAACGAGGGTGGATTCGGAAATTTCTCCTCGAACCCAGGTTGCGTTCAGGACGGCCAGGCTCATCGGGCCTACTTGTTCATTGGCCGTATTTACATAATACCAGAATTTTTCCGCAGGACCTTGAATCTTAGGAACCGAAGGTTGGATCGACGGCCTCTCAGAGAGCTTCTTTCGCTGCGATGTGAAGAAGATGGCCAGGGCTCCTAGGATTCCGAAAAAAAATCCCCAAAAAAACCAGAGATAAGGATTTTTCCCGCGGCGCGTTGCAAGAAAAGCACCGAGTGCTCCTGTGAGAAGGGCGGCGATCAAAGTGATTGTATTCATATCGATATTTTTAATATTGGGGTTGATCCCGAAGCGGGAAATCCAGCCCTTAAGAGCCGGGTCTTTTAAAAACGGGCTGGGAGAAGCTCGGAGCCCCTCTCAAACCAACACAACCCCAGACCTTAATGTCTGGGGCTTCACCATCAAAGTATAGCAAAAACCAGAAATTTGGTATACTGATCCCGTCTCACTTCGAAAGGCTGCTCGTATTCTGCCGACAGCTTTTGGGGAAGGGGGCTTGGAAATGAAAGGAGGGGAGGATGTACGATCCATTAAAAAATATGGATGTAAGGGAAGTGGAGCTGCCTGAAACCGCGTTTATTCGGGACATTGAGACTCGCGTATTTCAAGGGATTATTGTCCAGACTTTGAGCAAAGTAGAAGGGATCGGCCTATTAGGAGGAAATCTTCTGGAGAGCTGGTTCGGTCGGGAAGCGGAGAGTACGAAGGGGATTCATGTAACGCAAAATGGCAAAAACCACTCTGTAGACATTCGCGTAGAGGTTCATATCGCCTATGGCGTTTCAATTCCCGAAAAATCGGAAGAAATTCAAAGCCTGTTAGCGCGGGAGGTGAGCCGTTGGACAGGACTTCACGTAGCCTCGGTTCATGTGATTTTCAAAGATTTGCTGCAGGAAGCCAAAGGAAAAAAAATAGCTCCCGAGTTCGCCGCCTCCCCTCAAGAATCCTTGGAGGAAGGTCTCTGACTGATACCAAAAGAAATAAATAATGTCCTATTTTCAGCTGCGTGAAAACTGTCGATCAATCGACGATCGTAAATGGCATAGTATTAAGTCAATACAATCCCAGGCATTAGCGCCTGGGTTCATTGCTTCGGAGGAAATGGGAAAGGTTTTCAATATCTTTCTTTGAAAGACCGGGAACGGAGCCCAAAGCCTCCGGCGAAGCTCTTTGCATGTTTTGCAGGCTGCCGAAATGTCTTAGTAGACTTCTTTTCTTCTTTGGCCCAATGCCGGGGATGGAATCGAGAGCGGAACGGCGAACGTCTTCTCCTCTCTTTCTGCGGTGGGCGCCGATGGCGGCTCGATGCGCCTCATCGCGAATGCGCTGTAAAAAAAAGAGGAGGGGAGAGCGGACGGGGATTAGAAGAGGTTCGTTTTGGTAGGGAATGAAAACTTTTTCTTGCGTGAGCCCTTTGTCATGACGCGCTTCTTCTTTGGTTAGCGCGATGGCGTCGATAGAAGCGATCCCTAGTTTTTCAAAAACTTCTAGAGCTAGGCCAAGGTGTCCTTTGCCACCGTCGACGATGAGCAGATCACAAAAATCCGCCTTCTCTTTTTGTTTTGTAAAATGTTTCTCTAGAACTTGCCGCATCGCTCCATAATCGTCTCCTTGCGTTCCTTCCTTGATTGCAAAGAGCCGTTGTCTCCGGGGAATTCTTTCTCCATTGATGAAACAGACAAAGGCTGCCATGGGATGATTCCCGGATAGATGGGAGGTGTCAAGACACTCGATTCTCTTGGGAAACCGCGTCAGCTGCAGCGTCTCTTGTAGATCGAGCAACAGTTTTTCCTTTAAAGAACGAGCCTCCTGCGCGCGCTGCGCCAGACTTTCGGCATTGCGAGCCGCCATGGAGATCAAAGCTTTTTTCTTTCCATGCTTGGCGGAAACAAGAACCACTTTTCTGCCTGCCTTGTCAGAAAGAATTTCTTCCAATAGAGCGTGATCGTTTAAAGATCGGGGAAGAATAATTTCTTCGGGACAGTTTTCCTGTGTATAATGCTGCAACAGAAAAGCGTGCAGAGACTCTGCTTCATCCGAGACGATCTCATGAAAACTAAAATGTTCCGAGCCAATCATTTTTCCTTCGCGAAATATAAGAAGGGCGATCAATACGCCCTCTGTTTGGCTATGAATGCCGATGACATCACAGTTTTTGACGGAACTGTTCTCTACGTGCTGCTGTTCCAAGGAGATCTCTAAATGTTTGATTTCCTGAAGATAACGCGCCGCTTCTTCAAAACGAAGCTCCTTGGAGGCGCATTCCATCTTTTCCTTGAGATCCAGGAGCGCTTCTTGATTCGATCCTCGCAAAAATCGGGCTGCTTTTTCGACGAGCGATCCATATTCCTCTGCAGATACCTTTTTTACGCAAGGAGCAAGACAGCGTTTGATGTCGTACAAAAGGCAAGGACGCACGCGGTTGTTCAGCTCTGCATCGGAACATTGGCGCAGAGGGAACAAAGATTGCGCCGAATTTAACATTTGCCGCGCGGCGCCCGCATTGGTGTAAGGGCCGAAAAGAGCCCCTAGCGCTTTAGAAGGCGCTCCCTTGCAGCGTACGAGTTTGAGCATCGGCCACTGATGACGCGTCAACGCAATGCTGATATAGGTCTTATCGTCTTTGAGAAGAATATTGTACTTTGGACGGTGTTGTTTAATCAGATTGTTTTCTAGAAGCAAAGCCTCTTTCTCGGTCAAAGTGACAAGGGTATCGATTGTTTCGACTTGCACCCTGAGATAAGGAACCATTTTCCTCTCATCGGCTCTTTCTATAAAGTATTGTTTTAATCGAGTGCGGAGGTTTTTTGCTTTTCCTATGTACAAGATACGCCCTTCGGAGTTTTTCATAAGATAAACCCCGGGTAAATGAGGATACGAAGAAAGCTGCGAAGGATCAAAAGCCATTACAGGGAGTGTTGCCACTTCATGAGTTTTTGTAAAGCGGCGAGTGGCGTCATTTGATTGAGATCCAACGAGCGCAGCTCTGTGAGAATCGGATTTTCTTCCGTCCGGAATAAAGAAAGCTGTGGATCTTGAGGAGGAAGATGCTTTGTTTCCGTCAGTTTGAGGAGCCGCTCTTCAGCTTTGCGAATCGCTTTTTTCGGCAAACCGGCTAGTTTCGCAACATGAATCCCATAGCTTTTATCCGTGCCCCCACGGACGATCTTTCGTAGAAAGACGATTCCGGAAGGGGTTTCTTGAATCGCCGTCTGAAAATTCATCGCGTTGGCATGCTCTTTTTCCAATTCCGTCAGTTCCCAATAGTGGGTAGCAAATAACGTTTTCGCTTGAGATCCGGGCGTTGTCAGGAGAAAATGGGCGACTGCCCAAGCGATGGAAATACCGTCATAGGTGCTGGTTCCGCGTCCAATCTCATCTAACAGCACAAGCGATTTTGAAGTCGCATGGTTGAGAATATGTGCGGTTTCGGTCATTTCGACCATGAAGGTCGACTGCCCTCGCGCAAGATCGTCGCTGGCGCCGATGCGGGAAAAAACTTTATCGATGACTCCGATCCGAGCAAAACTGGCAGGAACATAAGATCCCATTTGCGCCAGAATCGCGAAAATCGCCGCCTGCCGGATATATGTAGATTTTCCGGCCATGTTCGGGCCTGTGATCAATATGAGCTGCTCCTGCCGATTGAGACGAAGGTCGTTGGGAATGAAGGAAGCGGCGCCGATATTGGCTTCGACGATAGGATGGCGTCCTTCCTTAATTTCAAAATGGTCGGATGTATCGACGATGGGACGGATAAAGCGTCCTTTATGCGCGATGGCGGCTAAAGAAAGGAGCACATCGAGGAATGCGATATTTTTGGCGGTGGCGATGATGGAAGGGATGCATTGAAGAGTTTCTGCTCGTAAATGGTCGAAAAGAGTTGCTTCGAGCGCTTTGGCTCGTTCTTCTGCGCTCAAGATTTGGTGTTCGAATTGCTTGAGTTCTTCTGTAATAAAACGTTCCCCGTTTACTAAGGTCTGGCGGCGCTGAAACGACTCAGGGGTTTTCCCCCCTTGCGCATGGCTCACTTCAATATAGTAGCCGAAGGCTCTAGTATAGCCCACTTTTAGCGTTTTGATTCCAGTGGCGTCCCTTAACGTAGTTTGGTAGCGAGCCATCCAAGACACCGATTCTTTCGATAATGTGCGCAATCGGTCGAGTTCTGGATGATAACCGTCTCGAAAAATAGCGCCGTCCCCAACGCGCAAAGGAGGCGCGTCATTGAGAGTGGTAAGAATTTTTTGCGCCAAGGGATCGAATCGATCGAGATTCTTGAGGCGTTCTCGGAGGTCGTTGTTTTGTATGGAAGCCAAGCTCTGTTGGATAGAAGGCAGCGGGGTGAGAGCGCGTGCCAGGGCATAGAGCTCGCGCGGGCCCCCTGCACGAGCGGCAATGCGCGCCGCGATTCTTTCTAAGTCGCGTACCTGCGCTAGCAATTTTCTGACGGAAAGACCCTGATCAGGTAAAGCTAAAAAAGCGGCGATCGCTGATTGTCTTTTTTCAATGTCCGCACAAGAAAGCAAAGGGCGCAGGAGCCAATCAGCTAAGAGGCGCGCCCCCATAGGGGTTGATGTTTCGTCCAAAAAGGAAAAAAGAGAAGCTCCGCTTCCCGATAATGGCTCCATAAGTTCAAGATGGCGTTGCGTGGTGGGATCAATGGCCATGAATTGAGAGGCGGCATCGGTGCTGATAGAATGGATTTGATCCAGAGGGCATTGCAGATCTTCTTGGAGATGGAGCAAAAGCATTCCGGCTGCGAGTAGAGCGGCATTTTGCCCTTCCAAAGGGGAAGGATCGCAGCGCCGATGTAAAATATCGAGGCAAGCCGTCAGAGGAGCTTGGGGCTTTTGATTGACAACAAAGGGAAAACTTTGTGAAAGACGGCTAAAAAAATGAGGCAGCGCTTCCATTAAAGAGGAGGCTACGAGGAATTCAGAAGGACGCAGTTTATGCAATTCATCATATAAGAGATCTTGACTTGGCACGGTGAATGCGCGGAAATCTCCTGTAGAAAGATCGATGGAGCTCAATCCAAAGCGATCTTCTTCCTGCACGATCGCTGTGAAAAAATTATTTCTTTTCTCAGAAAGCAGCTGGGAGGAGAGAGCGGTGCCGGGAGTGATAATGCGGGTAATGGCCCGTTGAATCAGCCCCTTGGTGTTTTTGCTCTCTTCGATCTGTTCTGCAATAGCGACCTTGCGCCCTTTTGCGACGAGCTTATCAATATAGCTTTCGGATGTGTGAAAAGGGACTCCGCACATAGGGATATTTTGGCGCGCTGTGAGGGTGAGGCCGAGCTCTTGGGACATGAGTTCGGCATCTTTGTAGAATGCCTCGTAAAAATCACCGAGACGAAAAAGGAGAAGAGCGTCTTTGGCTTGTTGCTTGGCAGCGTGCCATTGCACCATCATGGGAGAAAGTTGCGTAGAAGGCATGGACTCGTCCGACATACCGAGAAGTATACCTGAACGCCCTGTTTTTATGCATCGGCGGCAGGCTTCCTGTTTTTGCAGACACCCTCCTAGGGTGCTTGGGTATATATTCTCCCATACGTTACCATTGGTTTATACCAAAAGAAACAAATAATGTCCTATTTGAGCGCGTCAAAGCGTCGAAAA
>CAZZLR010000022.1:0-9409 GCA_964655045.1 uncultured bacterium
GTCTCCGCCTTTCTCTTTTTCTAAATAGTTGATCCCCATTCTCCCTTCTGCTAAAATACGCAAATGAAAGATAAGATCGAAAACAATGTTTTGGGGAGTACACTCCTCAACAACAAAGGATTTTTTCCTGACACATTCGGCGGAGACTAAGGTCTCCGCCTTTCTCTTTTTCTAAATAGTTGATCCCCATTCTCCCTTCTGCTAAATTTCGCCCCATGCGTTCTGGGGGGATTGCCAGTTTGGGCAATTCAATAATTGTATAGTCTTGCTTGCCAGCTTCTTTAAGCGCGTCATTGATGAGAGGAAGGTTTTGTTTTTGGCGATACCACTAGTTTCCTGTGCCCTGTGAAGCAGGCGCGTCCGTCACCAGTTCAGAAAAATGCCAGGCTCCACCGGAAGAAACGCTTCGCAGGAGAGGTTTTTTCTTTGCATAGCAAGATAGAGATCATAAGGGGGTCTTTCCATCGGTTCGTCAGATAGGCAAAACGTTTTCCAATGCATTCCCAAACTAAACCGAGATCGCACATCGCAATGGATCTCGACGGCTTCATGGGGACTGCAATGTACCGGCTGCATAAATCGTTCGGGAATATAAGTTCCTATGGGAATCAAACTCAGATCCATAAAAGGCCATCTTGCGCCGATTTCCTTGAAATGAATCCCATTATATCCTGTATCCCCCGTGAAATAAAAACGTTTGTCCCCTTTTTCAAACACGTATCCATTCCAAAAAGTCTTGTTTTGATCCCAGAGTCCGCGTCCGGAAAAATGTTGCGCCGGCACCGCCGTCGCCACGCCGTCCCCAACCTTCTTCGATTCCCACCATCCCAATTCACAAACCCGTTCAATCCCCCGCTTCCGAAACCAGCGCGATAATCCTAAAGGAACCACCCATTGAACATGGGGGTGGAATGCGTGGAGGTGGCGCACCGTCTTCGCATCGAGATGATCGTAGTGATTATGACTCAGCAAAACCAGATCAATCGAAGGAAGATCGGCTAACGCCGGAAAGGGATCATGGCGACGCCTCAAAGCACGAATCGGAATAGGAGAACAGTAAGCGTCCCAAACGGGATCAGTCAAAATAAAAAATCCTCCGATCTCAATAAGAAAAGTGGAATGGCCAACCCAAAGAACGGAAGGCTTTCCTTCTTCATAGGGAGCAGGAGCGGCAGGATACGTAAAATCCTTCGGCAGAGCCTCCCGAACGGTCTTCTCATTATAACGACCCGTTTTCCACAAAACGACGTCCCAAAGAGAACGCCGCAGATCCCCTCCGTAAGGATTTCGATAACGCATGCCCATATCCTGCAAAATACAGAATTCCTCTTTATTCGCAAGAGAATCCAGTGCTAACCCCTCAAGGGCTGGGTTTTCCGCCTCAGGGGAACATCATGTTCTGAACCGCGTCAAAACGACCAAATATGACATTATTTGCTACTTTTGGTATAAATTTCGACATCTCTTGCAACCGTCCTATTTTCTCTATACTCCATTCATGAAAACAAAAGGAAAACTCACTCCTTATCTCGAAGGCAGCGTCAAAGAGCTCTGGGTCATTTCCTTTCCGCTCATGCTCTCCACTCTCTCCATGCTCCTCATGACCTTTGTCGATCGCCTTTTTCTTAACCGCTACTCCATCGAAGCGCTCAATGTTTCCGTCAACGCTTCGACTCTCGCTTGGGCGTTCATGTCAGGCATTGCAATGGTCACGGCGATGTCGGAAGTTTTTGTTTCACAGTATCATGGAGAAGAAAAATTGCGGTGCATCGGCACCTCCGTATGGCAAATGCTTTGGATCGCAGCGGGATCCTTTCTTTTTTGCTTGCCCATAGCGCTCTATGGAGCCCCCCTTTTTTTTCACAATCCTCAAGAGGCCTCTTACTTTCGCTATCTTCTCTTATTCACTCCCCACTATGCCTTGCTGATTGGATTATATGGATTTTTTGTCGGGCAGGGAAAGACACGCGTCTTGATTTGGATTTCAGCCTGTTGCAACGGGTTAGCCCTACTCTTGGACTTTCTCTTAATTTTCGGTTGGAGGGATTGGATTCCTCCTTTAGGCGCTCAAGGTTCTGCTATCGCAGTCTGTTTTGAATATTTTTTAGAATCGAGTATCCTGCTGTGCTTATTTCTGAAAAAGGAAAATAGAGACCGTTTTGGCACCGGATGCTGGCATCTCGACCCTAGGGAAATGATCCGCTGTCTTAAAATCGGAATGCCGCAAGGCGTTCTCTGCGCCCTTGAATTTTTAGGCTGGTCCTGTTTTTACTGGATGATGACTTCTCTCAGCGAAAAACATATCACTGTTTCCGGCTTATGCCAAAGCTTTATCCTTTTGTTTTCTTTTTTCTTCGATGGCATTTATCGAGGCGTTGCAGCCATCGCCGGAAACTTCATTGGCGCCGGACGCCCCCAACTTGTTCTCCGCGTTCTTTCTTCCGGTTTTTTTCTCCTCGCCCTCTTTTTCCTCATCAACCTAGTCATTTTGTTGTTCAACCCTTTGCACATCGATCCGGAATGGCAAGTTTCTTTAAAGAACTGCCTAGTCCTCTCTTTTCTCTATTTATTCTTCGACGGAATGCGCTGGGTAGTCTCAGGGCTCTTAATCGCGGCGGGAGACACCTTTTTTCTTCTTGTTTCCGGGGTATGCGCCCTATGGCTGTTTTTGATTATCCCCACTTATACCGTCGTCTATCAAAATCACTTATCCGTAGAATATGCATGGCTGTTTAGCGCAATCTATACAGGGGGACTTTTTGCTATCTGCTTTATTCGGCTAAAATTTTTCTTCTCACCGCGGCAGGCGCTCCGTCTGTAATTTCCGCGTCGCCAAAAAATTGAATGGGGCCCGGAAAGCGATAATCGTCTTGCACCTTCCATCGTTCGCGCTGTGCGGCCAATTCTAAAAACGAAGGAGACCGAAAATCAATCTCCGCCTTCCGAATGACCGGTTTTTTCTTGCCTTTGCGTTCTTCAAAACCCATGAGACGAACAATCGGCACCATTTTCGGTTTCCAATGCGCAACCCCTTGATCCAGATGACGGATTGCGCAAATCATTCCCGTTAAACGATCGCGGATTGCCAAGGCAGCGACGCGGCCTAAGCAATAGGCATAGGCTGCGTCGAAGTTCGTCGGAAAACAAGACCTCCCTTCATAACCGAAGAAATGGCCGAGGGCGGCAAATGTCCCGGGAAATTTTCTTGCGCGCAGCTCCTTTTCCAAAAGATCTATCAATAATTGCTGCGTATCGATTTGGGATACCCTCACATTGCCATGAGGATCGCGTTCGAGGAGCAGTTGTTTTTGCATCGAAGGAGGAAGATGATCGAACAGAGCTTTTTCTTCTTTTTGCAATCGCAGTACAGGATCTTGAGAGGATTCAGCCAAGGCTCGATTCAGAGCATCGATCAGGGTGCGTATATCGGGAATGAATTCGATCAATCCTTCCGGAATTAAAAAGACGCCATATTCTTTGTGCGCCTGAAATCTTTGTTCCACCACATCGGCCATCTCTTTGACAATCGAAGAAAGAGATTTTCTCTCTTCGCCCAAAAAGACCAGATTCGGATGGGTTGCCAAAGCGCATTCCAACGCGATATGAGAAGCGGAACGTCCCATCAACTTAACGAAATGATAATACTTTTTCGCTGACAGGGCGTCGCGCGCAAGGTTTCCGATCAGTTCGGCATAGGTTTTGCACGCGGAGTCGAAACCGAACGAAATTTCGATATCGGGACTTTGCAAGTCGCCATCAATTGTTTTGGGAACGCCAATCACGCACGTGGAGCAGCGACGTTCCAAAAAATATTCGGAAATCACGGCGGCATTAGTGTTGGAATCACCGCCCCCAATCACAACGAGTCCGTCGAGACGATGGGCAAGACAGGTTTGCAATGACGCAGCCAGCTGCTCTTCCGTTTCAATCTTATCGCGTCCGGTTCCCAGCAAATCGAAACCGCCTTGATTGAAGACGGCATGAACCTCTTGTTCAGCAAGGATGCGATAGCGGTTTTGCACGAGTCCCGAAGGCCCATCCAGAAACCCGATCACCTCGGACGCCATATGAAACACTCCTGCAACGACATTATGCCCGCCGGAAGCAGGCCCCCCGGAAAAAAAAAGCCCTATCCGCAAAGAGCGCTTTTCCCCCGTTCCTCTTTCCAAGACGAACGAAGACGCGCCGCCGGTTTTGGGAAACAACGCCCGCAATGCTCTATCCGGCTGTTGATTTGGTTCCTGGCAAGGAACGAACCGCACCTCGTCGAGGTTCTGGAGCGCCGGAGGCAACGGGGGGCGGAAGAGAGACCTTTTTCGGCTCAGCATAAGAGGCCATACTAACAGACCCATCATTTATACCAAAAGAAACAAATAATGCCATATTTGAGCTGGGTTTCCCGCATCGGGATGAGCGAGAAGTTCCTAGACTTTTTAGTATTTGTTGCTTTTGGTATAACCTCTCGCTAAAATAATGAGATGTCTTTCAGCAAAGAAACCATCGCCTGCGTAATCCCCGCCCGCTTCAATAGCAGCCGCTTCCCCGGAAAGCTCCTTGCCTCTGCAGGAGGGAAGACGATTCTTCAGCGCACCTTTGAGAGCGCCGTTTCTTTCTTTGGCGTGGATCGGGTGCATGTGCTTACTGACCATGACGCCATCGCAAACCATATCTATACGTTGGGGGGAAAGCTCGTCAAGACGTCTTCCCGACCGCGCGACGGAACGGAACGAGCGATTGAAGCCTTGAACCTTTCCCCAGAGCTGCGTTCCGCAGAAACCATTTTTATTTTGCAGGGGGATCATCCTTGCGTGGTTCCGCAAACAATTCAAAAAGTCGTTTCCGCTCTTTCGGAACACAAAGAAGCGGTTCTCTCCACAGCAGTTTACCCCATTGCAAAACGAGCCGATTTTCTATCTCCACACAGAGTCAAATGCGTCTTCGATCAAAGCGGCCGGGCTCTTTATTTTAGCAGATCGCCGATCCCTTATACGCCGGAACACGTTCCCTTAGAGGCCTTTATCCATATCGGCCTCTATTGCTACAGAACCTCTTTTTTACAAACCTGCGCTCGCTTAAAACCCTCCCCTCTTCAGCTCAAGGAAGATCTGGAACAATTAAAAATTCTCGAATCGGGATACCGTATACAAATCGCTCTCGTAGAAGAAGATTCTCCGAGCGTAGATACGTTGGAAGATCTCGCAAAACTGGAACAATACTTATGCAAGAAGAAATAAAATATATTTTCGTTACGGGAGGCGTTGTGTCCTCCTTAGGAAAAGGGCTCAGCGCAGCCGCTATCGGCTGTCTTTTGGAAAGCCGCGGTTTAAAAATCGCCATGCTCAAGTTCGATCCCTACTTGAACGTCGATCCCGGCACGATGAGTCCTTTCCAGCATGGCGAGGTATATGTGACAGATGACGGAGGAGAAACCGATCTCGACTTAGGTCATTATTATCGTTTTACTCATTCTCCTTTGAGCAAGGCGTCGAACGTTACTTCGGGACAAATCTACGAGACTGTCATCAAGCGGGAACGCAAGGGAGATTATTTGGGAAAGACTGTTCAAGTCGTTCCCCATATCACGGATGAAATCAAAGCACGCATCCTCCTTGCAGCGGAGCAAGACGAGAAGGTGCAGGTGCTCATCATTGAAATCGGAGGCACCGTCGGCGACATCGAATCGCTCCCTTTTCTCGAGGCGATCCGTCAATTCCGTTATGAGCGAGCCGATCGCTGTATGAACATCCACCTTACCTATGTTCCTTATCTCAAGGCTGCCGGCGAAGTAAAGACTAAGCCGACGCAGCATTCCGTCCAAGCGCTGCGCCAAATCGGCATTATTCCCGATGTGATCCTATGCCGATGCGAAAATGCTCTTTCCGAAGAAATTAAAGAAAAAATTTCTTCCTTTTGCAATGTGCCGCAGGAGGCCGTGATCGATGAGAAGGATGTGGAGCATAGTATTTATGAGGTTCCTCTTGTTCTTCATCGACAGAAACTCGATGCGATGATTTGCAAAAAGCTCCATCTTCCTTGCCATCCCTCCGATCTAAGAGCTTGGGAGGCCATGCTGGAAAAAATGCTTCATCCTCGAGAAACATTGACGATCGGCCTTGTTGGAAAATATACGGAACATCATGACGCTTATAAATCGGTCTTTGAAGCGCTGCGCCATGCTGCGGCGCACGCCGGGGTAAGACTGGAGATACGGAATTTTGAATCCAACAGAATCACCGAAGGGAATTCGATAGACAAGGCGATAGGGGGCTGCGACGGGTATGTCGTCCCTGGAGGATTCGGATTGCGCGGCTGGGAGGGAAAAATGCTGACGGCGCACTACTGCCGAGTCCGCAATATCCCCTACTTCGGCCTTTGCCTGGGGATGCAGGTCATGATCGTGGAATTTGCGCGCAACGTCTTAGGTCTGAAAGAAGCTCATTCTACAGAAGTCAATCCTGGCACGTCCGATCCCGTCATTGCCCTTTTATCCGAGCAGGAAAAAGTTCAAAACAAAGGGGGAACGATGCGGCTCGGCGCCTATCCCTGCAGGATTCTTCCCAATTCGCTTGCCGCGAAGGCATACGAAAAAACTCTTGTTTCTGAAAGACACCGCCATCGGTATGAATTCAATAATCAATATAAATCATTATTCGAGTCCAAAGGAATGATTTTTTCGGGTCATTTAGAAAGAGGGACGCTATGTGAAATTTCTGAAATCCAAGGTCACCCTTGGATGCTGGGAACGCAATTCCATCCCGAGCTCAAGTCGACCCCTCTTCACCCTCATCCTTTGTTTCAAGATTTCATTGCTTCGGCTCTGTTATTAAAACAAACGGCAAAACAGGAACCTATGCATGCCGCGCATCGCAGCCATTGATTTCGGATGCAAAAGAATCGGCATCGCTTTATCCGATGAAGGGCAGAAGATCGCCTTTGCCCATGATACTGTGCCCGGAGGGAAAAAGGGGGTACTCAATACAATCGCGTCTTTGCGCAAGAAAGGGGGTATGATTGAAAGGATTCTTGTAGGACTCCCCTTATTGATGAGTGGAGAAAAGGGTGAAATGGCTAAATTAGCCGAGGCGTTTGCCCAAGAACTCGAACAAGCTATGGGCGTACCGGTACTCTTGATCGATGAGAGACTCTCGAGCAAGATAGCCGATCAGTATTTAAGAAGCGCCGCATTGAACCGTAAAGAACGGTCGCAGAGGATGGACGCCGCCGCGGCGGCGCTCTTGCTGCAGGGGTATTTGGACGGACACACTCCCCACCGTCCCAACGGGATTTCTTACGATGGGTCTTAATCGTTGGAAAAGTCGCTCCATTCCCGAACCACCACATTTTCGTAGCCTACGCATAATTCTTCTAAACCCCATGGAATCATGACAGGACGGCAATTCAACCCCTTAGTGTTGACCGTATCCAGATCAACGGAAGCCCTTCGGGATAACAGATGGATCTTATCCAATGTCACCTCTGATTGTATTGACTCTTGATAAGAGTGAAATCGTTTTAAAATATTCTTCATATCTTGAGATTTCACCGGCCAATTCGGCTGTACAATCTCAACATGTACGTATTCGCGCCTGTTTTTTTTGAGTTTAGTTGCAGGAATCTTCTCGTAATTGCGCAGGATTACTGAAGAATCGTCCCTTTTAGCGATTTCCTTCAAACAATAAAGCCGGCGATTATTCCAAGAACTATATTTACCTTTCTCATACTCGATCAAGGAGAGGGGTTCATTCGACAGCCACCCGTCTGTGCTGATCTTTTGGGATAAGTCCTGTAATGAATAGGCAGAGTCCCGAGTCTTGCTGCTAATGGATGGATGGGAATATAATACGTCTTCAAAACATCGAAGACCCCAGAATTCATGAACAGGCTCCGGCTGCTTTTTGTCCACACGCTGCACGGTCTCTGCGAGCCTTCGATAGAACAACAACACCGTCTTGTGATATTTCGTTATCTCTTTATCTACTTTCTTGAGTTGATCTGACTCTAGAACCAATCGATGAAGTGGATCTTGCAATATCTCTAAATCATCGTCCTGCCAGTTAGCCTTAATATCCGGCGATTGCTCTCTTTGCTTCATGATCTCGCGCATCTCTTGCATCAAGGCCGCTATTTGCGTATCCACACGCTGTATCTGTACCAATCTATGCCTTGTGGTTAAAGGAAAAAGGCATTGTCTTTCACAAGATCTGTTCCGGATTCTGCGCATCGGATGCAGCGTGTGTATTGGCAACGGTTCCTCAACAAGGGGGTTTTCGAAATGCATTTTCTTAGCGCAATTCTTCAAATAATGCGACATAACTGTCTCTTGCTGAGAAGGAAGTATTTTTTCAACAGAAACATCAGGGAGTTCAGAATATTTCTTACTTGGCGTAACAAGAGTTAAATTTAAATTATTCATAAAAACCTCATGCTTAAATTGTACATTCTTTGTAACTATTCAGGTCCCGCCTGCGTAGATGTTCACCTACCTCCTTCGTCGGCAAGTGAAAAAAATAGGGAATTAAAAGCCCATGGCCTCAGAAATAAAAGGGGGAAGACTCCGCAAATAGAAATGCTTAACTGACTCCTGCATGAAGCGAAGAACGTTTCCCCCATGTTTTCGGACAGTTTGCGCAACCGTTGTGACCCGTTCAACAAACATTTTTCCACGTTCGCTTCTGGTTCCATAGCTTTTCCTACGCCAGATCAACAACTTACGAAGGTCTCTTTCCGCTATGTTATTGGTGGGCTCCATGCCAGGGGTCTTGGTAAATGTCCATAATTTTTCAAAATCCTCAAGAAGCGTTCCGCATATTTTAGAGAGCGCATCGCTGCCATTGGCGAATCCATCGTCGAGCCAATATTCAACTTTTTTCTTGCGAACTCCGAGACGTCGATTCCGAATCGCAAGTGAGATCTTATTCTCCCGATATTCGCCATGAATCTTACAGCTCAAACGCAGTTCATTTTCTAGAGCAGCCCCTATTGCTTTGTCTGGTCCGTCTCGTTCCCCAAATCCTTTAAACTCTCGAATCAGGTGAGCTAAGCAAAATTGGTGAATTTTTAACGAATGATATACGGCATATCGGTCAGTTACAGCAGGAGCTTCCCATGTTTCTCTGCCAATCAATCGCTGGAACGCAGCTGCGCTGCGATTGCGATCAATTCTGTAGACAGCGGCATGCTGACAAGTGGCTAACCACACAAAATGACGTTTGCCTTTATCTCTCCACCCAGTTTCGTCAAAATATGTACAAAACTTGTGCTGTAGGACAAACTTGTGAATGCGATCATAAACAGGATTTAGAGCGGCAGAGACCCTTTCTTCCACGTTTGGGACAGAACCTACTCCCATATCAATCTCGTGAAGCTCTTGGAGGTTTGTCTGTATCAGTCGTATTGCCCTTTTGATCAG
>CAZZLR010000023.1:0-9278 GCA_964655045.1 uncultured bacterium
CAATTGGTTAGAGCACCGCCCTGTCACGGCGGAAGTTGCGGGTTCGAGCCCCGTCTCCCGCGATATAAAAACCGCAGCTAGACAGTAGAAAAATCAGTTGCGGTTCTGTTTGTCATTTGACAAAGATTCCCCATCTCTCTATCATTACTCTTATGGCGCATACAACAAATCTGAAACATAAGATTTTCCACATAGCACTCAGCTTTCTTGGGATGAGCGTAGGAGCTTTTTTTGCAGCAATGGCTCTGCGGATTTTTCTGATTCCCAATCAATTGATCGACGGCGGCGTTCTAGGCGTTTCCATGATTCTCGGAAGAGTTTATGGAAATTCCTATATCTCCTACTTCCTCATTCTCCTCAATCTCCCCTTCGTTTTCTTGGCTTGGCGCTATATCCGGAGATCTTTCGTCCTACACATGCTCGCCGCGATTCTCGTCTTCGCCTTTTTTATGGGGCTTTTGGAAGCATTGCCCTCTTTTGCTGCAGATTCTTTAGAAGCGATTGTCATCGGAGGCGCCATGCTGGGCGCTGGCGCCGGACTGATTATTCGCAACGGGGGGTGCACGGATGGAACAGAAATTTTAGCGATCATCATCAACCGAAAAAAGGGGTTCACCGTCGGCCAGGTGATTTTTGTTTGCAACGTATTTGTTTTCGGCGCCTACGGATGGCTTTTTAACGATTGGCATATCGCCCTACGTTCCCTTATGACGTTTATCATCGCGTTTAAGATGATGGATATCGTGATTGCCGGGCTTGAGGAACTCAAGTCTGTACTCATCATGTGTTCTAAGCCGGATAAACTCAGCAAAATCATTACCCACGAACTTGGGCTCGGTCTCACCTTCCTCAAAGGCAGAGGAGGCTATTCCGGAGAAGACAGGGACATCCTCTTTGTGATTGTAGAGCGGTTAGACCTCGCAGAGCTCAAAGAAATCATCCTCAGGGAAGACCCAAGCGCGTTCATCGCAATTGAGAATTTGCATGAAGTCGCCTATGGACGAACGGCGCAAATCGCCTTGCGCCGTAAAACGAAACGCTCCCTTGCAAAAAAAGCATCCTAAGAATCCTGCCCCTGCAGGGAACAAGATCCTTAGCTTGTCTAAATTTTCTTGATATGCTTGGTTAAAGCGCCCGCAATTTTCAACATGTCAATGGGTTTTTTTCCCAAAACCATGGATAATTTTGCATCGGGAACAATCATGCGCCGATTCACAGGATCTTGGCATTTTTTCGCTTTAATATAGACCCAAAGCTTTTGAACAATCTGAGGACGCGTTAATTTTTTCGCTCCTACAATCTCTTCCAGCTCCGGAGATACAGCATAAACCAATTGCGTTAATCCCGATTTTCTCTTTGATGCGCCGGCCGGACTTTTCTTCTTTACGACTTTTCTTGCCGCTGTTTTCTTCACAGCCTTTTTAACTGCTGTCTTTTTTTTCTTCACCATGTCAGTCTTCCTTTTGAAGTTCCGCTCCCGAACACCTTCAAAAATACATTTTTCTCAAGGTATTTGAGCATTTTGTTATCCCATCTATAAGAAGGATTTTCTATAAATGGCATTACTATGGTGTGTAAGAACTTTCAGAAAATAAAGCAAGAGATTTTCCGGCAACCGCGCGCAAATATTCCCCATACTCATTTTTAGCATAACGTTCCGCTAACAATGAGAGAGCTTCCCGACTGATATAACCCAAAGAATAAGCGATTTCTTCCAGACAAGCGATTTGAATTCCCTGCCGGTCTTGAATCGCCTGGACAAAAAGCGAGGCTTTTTGGAAAGCATCGAACGTCCCCATGTCAAGCCACGCATGACCTTGCCCCAAGAGCCGTACACGCAATTTTTTTTCTCTTAAATAGTAACGGTTGACATCCGTAATTTCTACTTCTCCCCTCGCTGAAGGGATTAGAGAACGAGCAATCTCCACGACCTCCGGCCCATAAAAATAAAGACCAGGCACCGCATAAGACGATTGGGGCGCTGCCGGTTTTTCCTCAATATCAATCACTTCTCCTAAAGCATTGAACCGAACAACCCCATAAGCTTGGGGGTTTTTGACCTGATAGCCGAAAATGAGGCCGCCAGTACGCAGGCGCATCCCTTCTTGCAAGCATTCTTTCAGCCCATGCCCGTAAAAAATATTGTCTCCCAAAATCAATGCTACGGGTTGATTTCCAATGAACGATTCTCCCACTAGAAACGCTTGAGCAAGCCCCCCCGGCCGCTCTTGCACGGCATAAGAAAACCGGAGCCCGAGATGAGAACCGTCGCCCAATAGTTTTTCAAAGCGGGGCGTATCCTCCGGTGTAGAAATAATCAGAATCTCCCGAATCCCTGCCCTCATTAATACGGACAAAGGATAATAAATCATCGGCTTATCGTAGATAGGTAAAAGCTGCTTGCAAACAGCAAGTGTCGCCGGATAAAGGCGCGTACCGTTTCCGCCGGCTAAAATCATCCCTCTCGTACACTGGTCCATCTGAAAAAACTCATCTTATACCGATCTCTCAGTGCGGCTTTGTAAAGGTACACCCTTCCGCCAATAGCTGATCAATATAGTTAATCGTATAGTCGTTGGTTAAAAACCGTTTATCTTCAAGCATGTATTGGTGGAAAGGAATCGTCGAATGAATCCCTGCAATATGAAACTCTTTCAAAGCCCGTTTTGATCGAGCAATCGCCTCTTGACGAGTCGCTCCCTTGACAATCAATTTTGCAATCATGGAATCATAGTTAGGAGGAATCCGATATCCGCTGTAGCACGCGCTATCTACACGCACATGAGGACCTCCGGAAGGAATATAATGCTCCAACTGTCCAGGAGAAGGGGCGAAATTGCGCAAAGGATCTTCTGCATTGATGCGGAATTCGAAAACATGACCCTGCATTGTAATCTCTTCTTGCTTAAAGGCCAGCTTCTCTCCGCGAGCGATTCGAATCTGCTGCTGCACGAGATCAATCCCCGTCAACTCTTCCGTAATTGTATGTTCCACCTGAATCCGCGTATTGACTTCCATGAAATAAAACTGCCCCGCCTCATCCAGGAGAAATTCGACCGTCCCGGCGGAATGATATTGCGCTGCACGCACAATGTCCACCGCACAAGCGCCAATCTTCCGACGCATCGATTCATTGAGCTTCGGACTGGGCGTCTCCTCAATCAATTTCTGCCGCCGCCTTTGGACAGTACAATCTCTTTCCCCTAAAAATACATAATTCCCATGTTTATCCCCCAAAACTTGCACTTCAACATGGCGTGGATTGACAATCATTTTTTCAAGATAAATATCGGGATTATTAAAGCTCACCTCGGCTTCGGCTCGCGCCGCCATGAATTTCTTCATGAAATCTTCTTCGCTATAAGCAATACGAATCCCCTTGCCGCCGCCTCCGGCCACTGCTTTGATGAAAATAGGAAACCCAAATTTTTTCGCTTCCCTCAAGCCTTCATTCACATCGGAAACCACCCCATCGGAGCCGGGAATCACAGGACATTTCACCTTCTTCGCCGTCTCCTTCGCCGCGGCCTTATCCCCTAAAAGGGCAATCGCGCGCGATGAAGGACCGATGAAGTTCAAGCCGCAACTTTCGCAAATAGAAGCGAAATTCGCGTTCTCGCTCAAGAACCCATATCCGGGATGGACGGCGTCTGCTCCGGTAATCTCGCAGGCCGCGATCAAGTTCGATATCTTTAAATATGATTTTGCAGAAGGAGGCTCGCCTACGCAGATCGCTTCATCAGCGTGATGCACATGCAAACTTTCCGCATCGGCTTCCGAATATACAGCTACGGTTGCAAGCCCCAAATCCGCACAGGCGCGAATAATCCGTACTGCAATTTCTCCTCGATTCGCTATCAACACTTTTTGCATGAACTTCCCCTATTGCACCCGAAATAAACGCGTGCCAAATTCGACGGGCTGCGCATTGTCGAGCAAAACTTCTACAATCGTTCCGCTCACTCCCGCTTTCACCTCGTTCATCACTTTCATCGCTTCCACAATGCAGACAACAGTCTGTTCATCCACACGATCCCCTACTTTCGCCAAAGGAGGCTGGTCCGGCGCGCTCGCGGCATAAAACGTACCTACCATAGGAGAAACAATAAAAGTACCGGCAGCCGGCGGAGGCGATGCGGAAAAACGAGGAGAACCGGAACCTCCTCTTTCCGCTTGCAAGGACAGTTCTGACTGGAACGCGGATTCCGAAGCATTTTCCGCTAAGAGAGCGCGCGGGGGAAGACGCCTGATAGCGCCCCCATCCTTTTCCAGACGAATTTCCAAATCGCCCTTTTTAAACATGAGGCGGGACAAAGCGCTTTTTTCCAAAGCCTCCATCAATTCTTTAATTTGCTCTATTTCCATGCTATACCCTCTGTACAAATTCACTGAGATGCGTATCGACTTTAATCACATCGCCCCCCTCAATAAACAAAGGGACATCTAGTTTCGCCCCTGTTTCCAGAACCGCTTTCTTCATTGTTCCGACACCAACGGCTCCTTCCGTCTTGACGACCATCACTTCCAAGAACTGAGGAAGATCCAACTCAAAGATCGTCTCTCCGTAGAATCGAGCTTTCACCTGAATCCCTTCCTTTAAATAATTGACTTGATTAGCCAAAATACTCGCCGGAACCGATACGTTCTCCAAGTTGCCGATATCCAAAAATAAATATTCTTTCCCTTCCGGATACAAAAACTCAAGAGTTCTTTCCAATAAGGAGACTTCCTGTACTATTTGATCCTCTTTGAAATTTTTCTCAAGAGTCTCTTCCGTCACAAGATTGCGCAATTTCGTTTTAACAAAGGGAAGTCCCTTTGCCACAGTAACCTTGACGCTCGACTCGACACGGAAAATTTTCCCATCGATATTCAAGGTCATTCCCGGAGTAATTTGATTTGCTGTTGTCATGTAAAAATCCCTTTCAATTCCAAAAGAGTGCCAATAGAGTGGCGCACCCATGCCGGCGCCCTTCCCACTTTCCCCCTGCCCCATTGCATATGGATCGTATTGAACCCAAGCTCATAGGCGGGCGTTAAATCTATGTCCACTCGATCGCCACAAACCCAAACTTGATGTGGCTCTATGGAAAATTGCATGGCTAATTTCTCATAAAGCGGTTTCTTCAAGAAATCCTCCGCAATGAAGACTCGACGAAATAGAGAAGAATCAAGTCCCGCTCTTTGCATCTTATGATGCTGAAAAAGGGGATCTCCTCCGGTCACCAGCGCCAAAGGATATTTTTGGCCTAAAAATGATAACACCTCCTGCGCGCCGGGGGTCGTCGATAAAGAAAAATCGTGGGGCAACGGGGAAAGCAACTCCCTCAGAGCCCCTTCTATTCGAGGAGCCCCGATCGCCGCTGCAAACGCCGCCAATGCATCACGCGAACGAAACGAACCATGATTGCATTCCATTAATTGGCGGTAAGCTTGTTCAAAATCATCCACCTTGGCGCCGTCTTCAATCAAGCGGAGCAAGCAGCGCCGCAGCTTAAATGGAGTTACCGTCCCGGACGTATCAATCAAAGTGTCGTCAAGGTCAAAGATGATCAACAATTTTCATTAACTCCTGCGCCAGTTTTTTAGAATCATGGCGAATGAAACTGCGCCGCATGAGATCCCCTTTCGATTCAGCAGGCAAATCGCCCAACATGTCTGCAAAAACAACCCGTTCCCCATACAGATCATTTTCTACCAGATCCCCTTCGTTCGCATAAACATCGATCAGCTCTTTCGGCGGTTTTTGCGAATTGATTAAAATATAATCGAAGAGATCCTTTCCTAAAAAACGAACCACTTCCCGTAGATAGCCGCCGGTTTTAAAGGAAGTGGTCTGCCCCGTACGATTCATTAAATTCACCACAAACGCCTTTTTCGCGCCGCTCGAACAGATCGCTTCGCGCACTCCCTCGACTAAAAGATTAGGGATCAAAGAAGTGTACAGACCGCCGGGGCCAATCACCAGTAAATCGGCATTATGAATTTCTTCGACGACCTTGGGATTGACTTTCGGGAAAGGTTCCAAATAAAGGTCTTTATATCCTCGGTCGATCTCCTGCGAAAGGTAAATCTCCTTTTCTCCTTCTAAGACTCGGGAGTTGTTAAGAACCATTTTCAGGCGAGTTTGATGCGTTGTTACGGGAATAACCTTGCCTTGAATATATAAAATCTTACCCGTCTCTTCTACAGCCTTTTCAAAACTTCCCGTCACCTTCTCCAAAGCTGATAACAAAAGATTCCCGAAAGAATGCCCTCCCAGCCCCCCGTTTTCAAAACGGTAATTCATTAAAGAGCGCATGAGACGGCTGGAATTCGAAAGGGCCACAAGGCATTGCCGCACATCCCCCGGAGGCAATACCCCCAGCTCATCGCGCAGCACCCCTGTGCTTCCCCCATCATCCGCCATAGAGACGATCGCCGTAAGATCCACAGGATATTTCTTCATTCCGCTTAAAACAACGAAGTTTCCCGTGCCTCCGCCAATGACGACAATCTTCTTTAAAGCGGATTGCGTCATAAAGGATTCCGCAATCTTTGAATTCCTTCCGCAAGAGACTGCTGAGAAAACAAGTAATGGCCGCTCACCAGCACATTCGCTCCGGCTTTGAGACATGCTTTTCCCGTTTCCTCATTAATGCCCCCATCCACCTGAATCAGGAAAGGATTCAATGTATCCGAGCGCGTCTCCTGCTGTAACACAATCCCCCCTTCCCGAATCCCATGACGCTCGCAATACTCGCGTGTCAAATGAATTTTCTCCAACACTTCTGACATAAACTCCTGGCCACCGAACCCGGGACTCACCGTCATCAGCAAAATCCTATCGCACAGATATAAATATTTTGGAATCATAGAAAAAGATGTTTCCGGGCGGAACGCGAGCCCTGCCTTCTTTCCACATTTGCGAATAAAAGCAAGAGTATCTTCCACATCTTCGGTAGCCTCGAAGTGGAATGTAATCGAATCGGCGCCGGCTTGAATAAATCTCTCTACGTAGTCAAAAGGACTATACATCATCAAGTGAACGTCAAGAAATAGAGAAGTCGACCTGCGAATCGCTTCCACGGCGCGGGGCCCCAAAGTGAGATTGGGGACAAAATGGCCATCCATGATATCAATGTGAATGCCATCTGCTCCGGCGTTTTGAATGCGTCCCGCTTCTTCGCTAAGACGCCCGAAATCGCCCGATAGAATGGAGGGAACTATCTGCACCGGAAATTGTCTCATCGCAATTCATAGTATAGGCTCACACTTTGAAAAGCAATCATTTTGCTTTATGAACGGACGGGATTTCTCTCGTCCTCTTGTTCAATGATGAAAAAAGAGGATAACGTCTCCGTCTTGAACGATGTAATCGCGTCCTTCAGAACGAGCCCGGCCGGCTTCCCGCGCGCCCACGCGTCCCTTATAGCGGATCATATCTTCATAAGAAACCACTTCTGCGCGAATCAATCCTTTCTCGATGTCGCTATGGATTTCCCCCGCCGCCGCCGCCGCCGTCGTCCCTTTCCGAATGGTCCAGGCACGAGTTTCTATTTCCCCCGTTGTAATGAATGTGATGAGCCCCAAAAGAGCAAAAGCCTCTTTGATCAATCGATCCAGACCCGATTCCGCCAACCCCAAACTCCGGAGAAATTCCTTGGCGTCTTGTTCCTCAAGGCGTGCAATCTCTTCTTCAATCCGTGCACAAATCGCAATCGCATGACTTCCTTCTTCCGCTGCAAAAGCCCGCACCCTTTGCACAAGGGCGTTATCCAAGGAAGGGAGATCGTTTTCCCCCACATTGCAAACATAAAGCACTTTTTTGCGCGTCAAAAATGGGTAAAGGACCGCGATGGCTTCTTCCTCCGCAGACAGTGCCAGCGAACGCAGGGGGAGATTCTCGTTGAGATGGGCGATGACTTTCTTTAAAAAAGCTACAGTAGACCCCAGCTCCTTTTTGCCTTTTGCCTGCTTTTCCATCCGCGCAAGCGAATTTTCGGCTACCTGGAGATCCGAAAGAACCAGCTCTAGGGAAATGACGGCAATATCGTCGAGCGGGTCGACCCGTCCCGATACATGGATGACCTCCGCGTCTTCAAAGCAGCGCACGACCTGAATGATTGCATCCGTTTCCCGAATATGGGTTAAGAATTGGTTGCCCAGACCCTCCCCTTGGGAAGCTCCTTTGACCAACCCCGCTATATCGACGAAAGTGACCATCGCATAATCTATTTTCTTGCTGTGCGACATCTGAGAGAGCGCCCGCAGCCTTGGATCGTCGACCTGCACAATACCTAAATTCGGATCAATAGTGCAAAAAGGGTAGTTTTCGGAGGGAATTTGCTTCCGCGTCAGAGCATTGAAGAGCGTTGATTTGCCCACATTCGGCAGTCCGACAATGCCGCAAGATAAATTCTTTGTCATAACTCACTTATCATAAAATTTCTGATATCAATCATAGGGTCTTGCAAAGATTCCTGAGATACACAATCTTCGAGACGAAAAGAACCGGATCGGAGGCGCCGCAGAGAAGATAAATGGCCACCGCAGCCCAGAACTTGCCCTAAATCCTGAGCAAGAGAACGAATATAAGTTCCTTTCGAACAATCGACCGTCATCTCCAGCAAAGGATAGGAATAACGCACGGAATGAATCGAGATCCTGACCGGCACGGCAGGACGATCTACCACGACCCCCGCACGCGCTAAATCGCAAAGTTTCCGCCCCCCCTGTTTTTTTGCTGAAAACATGGGGGGAACCTGCGCTGTTTCCCCTTGAAACGCAGCCACCGCCGCTTCCACTTCGGAAACAGAAGGAATATAAGCGCTGCGCGCCGTCTCCTTCCCCTCTCGATCATATGTATCCGTCGCAACACCCAGAGTCAAAACCGCCCGGTATTGTTTATCGGCCTCTAAAAAGGTAGAAGAAAGCTTTGTAAACTTGCGTCCAATCAGCATGACCATCACCCCCGTTGCAAAAGGATCTAGCGTCCCCGCATGGCCGATCGTTCTTTCCTTTGTCAGACGGCGCAAAAGGGAGACGATGTGAAATGAAGTCGACCCTTGGGACTTATCAACCAACAAAAGACCTTCAAAGCTCATCGGACTGGCTGGGACGGGATTGTCTTTCTTTTTCGATATCCGAAATAATCTTCTGGATCTTCATGTGTTCTTCAATCGCCGTGTCCAATTTAAAAATTAAATTCGGAAAGTAACGAAGCTTCACCTTGTGCGCCGCATTCACGGCGATGAAGCCTGCCGCTGTTTGCAGCGCCGCAAGCACTTTTTCTTTCT
>CAZZLR010000024.1:0-9250 GCA_964655045.1 uncultured bacterium
GAACAAGATGAGCCACCCCTTCTCTCAACTGATCGTACATTTGGCGGCTTTCAGGAACAGGTCCTGAGATGATCAAAGGGGTTCTCGCCTCGTCGATCAAAATCGAGTCGATTTCATCGACCATGGCGAAATATTGCCCTCGCTGCACCTGTTCGTTTTTATGGCTTGCCATGGAGTTGTCGCGCAGATAATCAAACCCAAACTCCGACGCCGTCCCATAAACGATATTGGCGGCATATACCTCTTTGCGCTGCGCCGCGCTGACATCATGCGTGAGCGATGCGACTGTTAAGCCGAGTTTGCGGAAAATAGTTCCGATCCATTCGCAATCCCGTTTTGCGAGATAATCGTTGACCGTAATCAAATGAACGGGTTTTCCGCTCAAAGCATGAAGATACAGGGGCATCGAAGCCGTGAGCGTCTTCCCCTCTCCCGTTTGCATCTCCGCAATCGACCCTTCGAACATAGCAATGCCGCCGAGAAGCTGGACGTCATAGGGAATCATATCCCACTGTTGGCTATAGCCAGACACATGGGTTTGCGTGCCGCAGAGCCTGCGGCATGTGTTTTTGACGGCGGCAAACGCCTCGGGAAGGAGCGAGGAAAGCGATTCCCCTCGAGCCAGACGTTCTTTGAACTCTAGAGTTTTTGCTGCGAGCTGCTCGTCGCTAAGGGATTGATACTGTATTTCATAGGAATTGATTTGGGGAATCAGGCGCGCGTAGCGGGCGAGGAGGCGGGATTGGTGGGTTCCAAAAATTTTCTTGAGCAGACCGAACATAAGCTTTCCTAGAGGTTTTCCTGAGTAAATTGTAGGGGGGAACCTGGTTTTTTTACAAGGTTTTCTCCTCTATTTTTGAAAAAATTCTTTGATTTCTTTGAAATACCTTGATGTTATTGCAAAAACTTGTTATCATATTCTATATGATAATAGGCAATACTGAAATCAATTTGGATCTTACCGTCAAGGTGATCGAGGGGCTGGCTCGCTCGAAGATCTTGAGGGCGGTGGTCATCACGGGCGTGGTCTTTGGGGCAGTGTTTTTATTCGCTTCCAATCCTGTAGGCTGGCTCGCTTCCGCTTTTGGCGTTTCGCTTCTTGCTTCCAAGATCTTGCTGGGTGTGTCGGCGCCCCTTTTGTGCGGAGCGCTTCTGGCTCTGCAGATTCCGCTTCCCGGCACTGTTGAATTTGAGCTCAGCGCCCTCGCTCGATTGATGCGCGCGAACAACCAGAACAGAATCGATGTTCCGGGATGGAAGAAGGATGATTCTCATGGGTGCCTCTTTTTGGGAGCCCTCCCGAATCGCTTGAGATATGATTCGAGTGAAATCGACGCAGTTCTATCGGTCAATGAAGAGTGGGAGACGAAACCCTATGGGTTATCGATCCCGTTCGATAAAAAGGCATGGGACTCTCGAGGGATCGCATATAATAGCATCGTTTGCAAAGACCATACTCTCCTTACTCCGAAGGAAATGGAGCGTGGAGCAGATTGGATCAATGAGCAGCTCAAGAGTGGAAACAGTGTATTGGTGCATTGCCGCGCGGGAGTGGGTCGTTCTGCGACGGTTGTCGCCGCCTACTTGATGAAGTATGCGCGAGATGACAAAGGGAAGCGGTTTTCTTTGGAAACAATTTGCCGCGCAATCAAGCGATCGCGTCCTAATGCGACCATTTGGGATAAGCTCGTCGCTTTGGATGAGTACGAGAAGTATGAGGATGGCGCTTTCCGGCCGGAAAGTTCTGAGCAATATCAGAATATGCTGACAGCGTTGCGAAACGGCTGTAAAAAAAGCTTGCCCAGCGATGTCGCGCGGATCATGGAAGAGAGTGTTTGACATCCTTTTGCTTGCATAAGAGGGATGGCGGGCGGGCATTGCTGAAACAAAAATAAGTTTTTTATTTTTTTGCAGAGGCTCTCTATACTGAGAGACCATGAGCAAAATTGAATATATTGATCGGCAGACAGGCCAAAGAGAAGAAGAAAAAATTTATGGACGCTGGGCTCTTTCTCTACTCTATGGAGAGACGTTTTTTGCACGCCTCTTTTCCTTTTTCTTCCTTCCGCTCTTAGTGCGCGTCCCTTGGTTTTCCCGGATGTACGGGCGTTTGCAGAAACGGGCATCCAGCCGAAAAAAAATTGCTCCTTTCATTGCCGCGTTTCAGATCGATGAAACAGAATTTGCGGAGACCTGCTTTGGATCTTTCAATGACTTTTTTATTCGCAAATTAAAAAAGGAAACACGGCCGATCGACTCCGATCCTCAGCGCCTCGTTTTTCCCGCGGATGGCCGCTATCTTGCCTTTGCCAACCTGCATAAGACGGACGGTTTTTACGTGAAAGGGCAACGTTTTTGTTTAGAGAGCCTCTTGCAGGACGCTTGTTTGGCGCAGCGCTTGGATCAAGGATCGATGCTGATCGCAAGGTTATGCCCCACAGATTACCATCGGTTTCATTTCCCTTGCGAGGGGGTTCCCGATCAGGCGCGCCCAGTAGATGGACTCTTGTTTTCCGTCAACCCTCTTGCTTTGCGCCGCAGATTATCCATTCTTTGGGAAAATAAGCGAATGATTACAGAAATGCGTACAAAAGATTGCGGCACGGTTGTCTATATTGAAGTAGGCGCGACATGCGTCGGCTCGATCCATCAAACCTATACCCCTCATGCTGCCGTAGCAAAAGGGGATGAAAAAGGTTTTTTCTCTTTCGGAGGCTCTTGTGTGATTCTTCTTTTTGAAAAGAATCGGATTCGCTTTGACGCCGATTTACTGCGCTATTCGCAGCAAGGACTAGAATCGAAAGCCCTCTTTGGTTCGTCGTTCGGCACAAAGATATAGAATAAAAATCACCATCCCTACAACCCAGCCCCCTAAAATATCAGTGGGGTAGTGAACGCCTAAATAAAGCCTGGAAAAACTCATGAGCAGCACATAGGGAATCGCGATCCACTTGGCTGCTTTATGTTTCCAAGCATGGATGAGAAGACAGCCCAGTAAAAGAGAGGTTTGCGCCGCGCCGCTGGGAAAACCGGGCGTATGAATCGGAATCATCGCGATGGACGGCAGTTTCTCAATGGGTCTCGGCCAATGGAAAAACTGTTTAGCCGTTGTGTTGATAAACCAACTGATGGGAAATAAAATCGCCAGCCGAAGACCCCACCGGGAAGAAAAAAAGATCCACACGCAGGGAATGAGAACAAAAGGAAAATAGGGCGTGTCCAGATAATTTAAAAATAAAAAAAATGGATCGAGCCAAGGAGTGCGCCGGGCGGCAATCCATTCAAGAACCTGGATTTGATCGTCATAGGGAAACATGAAAGGCCTCGTATTGGTGAAGCAGCGCAGATCCGATTCTGCGGCAGCCGATAGAATGCAGCGAAGGAAAGCTAGGGGATGTTTCTTTATTTTTTTGATGTTTTTCTTCAAGAAATAAGGTTCCCGAAGGGGCAAGAAGCTTTTGCTCTAAAATGGCTTCAATAAAACAAATGGCAGAAATGGCATAGGGAGGATCGAGATAAATGATGTCAAAAGGGGTGTTGAGTTTTTTTAAAGCACGCAAGACATCGCATTGAATGAGAGAAATTTTTGAGCCGAGAGAAAGCTTTTCTATATTTTTTCGAATGATCGCCGCCGCTTTCGGATCTTTTTCTACTAAAGTCGCTGAAGCAGCTCCGCGGCTCACCGCTTCGATCCCCATCGCTCCGCTGCCGGCGCAAAGATCGAGGAAATGGGCTCCTTCGATCTTATGCTGGCATATATTAAATACCGCGCCGCGGAGCATGCCTTGCGTCGGCCGAGTTGTTGTCTCAGGAGGAGCTAAAAGATTACGCCCTTTGAATATTCCTCCAATAATTTTTAAACTCATGGCCAGGCCGCTTGCAGATGATGGGGCGCAAGGATTTCTTGCGCCCGCGTTAAATGTTCGGAATCAAAATCTGTCAGATATTGCGCATATAAAATAGAAGCTTCATGGCGCGCCCATTGCGCGCGCAGCGCGGCGCCGCCTTGTTTCGCCGCAAGGAAAGAAATGGGTTTTTTGATGTTGATCCATGAATCTTTTCCTTTGCCTTGGACAAAAAGAATAAAATCTTCCGGACGGTCGACGGTTCCCAACAGCACATAAGGTTCATGGGCGCATAAAGGCGCGCCCGAGGAAGGGACAAGCGTCATGCGAACGCCAGGCTCCATGGGGAAGGCATGAACGGAAAGATGGGTGGCAATAGGATATTCGATGCTGCGCAAAAGTTTCAGTAGTTTTCTCTTAATGCCACGGTTGGCCGGAGAGAACAGAACTTTTCCTCCATTCAGAGAAGAAATGGCCTCCAAAGAGGCTCCTAAAGCGTCCTCCGAAAAGCCAATGGCAAAAAGAGCGAGTTTCCCGCGATTATAGGCAGTCCACTGCGACCCAACTTCCCAACGCGCCGCCGGTTTTTTCAACGCCTCCCCGTCAGAAAGGAGAATGGCCGTATAGAGATCCGTGGGTTCGATCTCTTGAGGGGTGGCAAGAAAAAGGGGCCGCGACAGATTCGGACTTGAGAAAAAGCTGCCGAGTTGAATGCTGCCAATGAATTCCTTTGCACTGTGAATTGATGTTTTTGTTGCGAGAACCGGATGGGAAGCAAACTTATCCACTTTGCTGTCGAATGCGATGACATTAAAGCTATCTTCCAAGTCAAGCGTTTCCAAGGCGCAGGAGACGGCATTTTTCACAGCGGCCAACCTCTCTTTTTGTATGGAATTCGAACGATCGATCATAAACGTGTAATGTTGGCGCAGTTTGGGTAAATCAAGATCCGGCTTGGGAATTAAGGTGAGCGCAAAGACAAATCCTTCTTCCTGGCTTAAAGGAGCAAAAAGCAGCTCCGTATCGAAGAAGTCGGAGCAAGAGATCGTTTGGAGGCTTTGAAGGGAGGGAAATCGAGGCATAGGGGTCAAGGATGGCGGAGTCGAAAAAGACTTTTCCCGAGGAGAATCAAATAGAAAGCACGGAGGACTCGGTGCGGGGATCGTTGCCTCGGAAGATAAAAAAGCGAGAGGGGGCTGGTCTTTTTCCTGTACAGGACGCAGGGCTTCTTTCCCCACGGGAACAGCGGCGGAAAAATTTCTGTCTTTAGGGATGATTTTGAAATTTAGACAAAGTTCAGGATCGGGAAGAGGGAGAAGAATGGTTGAAAGGGCAGAATTAGAGAGGCCGAGGGCGTTTTCTAAAGAAAGAAGAGGAGAAAAGACCGGTTCGGCGGAAAGAAAATTAGGGTGGAGAGGGGTATTTAAACACCTTTCCGGATTGTCTAAGGCTAAAGACTCCGGCTGCGGCGCGGGCCTGGCGATTTTTACAGCAGGAGTGTCATGATGGACTTCGAAAAATGCTTCTAGAGCCCTTTCCTGAAAGGGAGAAGAAAAGTGTTCGGAACTATGGGCGGCCGGGGGACGAAGCATCGCGGGATGGGAAGAAAAATAAGGAAAGAGGATGAGGGAAAAGAGGTGGGAAAGGAGCGATGCGCCGATGCATACGGCGCAGACCGTCCGCTTATTGAGGGGAAGACGCGTTTGCATCGAGGGCTCCCTCTAAAGACATTCGATCGATGAGTTCTTGGATTGTGATCTCCTTCTGCGCTTGATTCCAAAGCGTTAAAGCTTCAGCTCCCAAAGATTCCCGTTCGCAAGGATCCACTGCGAGAAGAGCCCGCTCTTTTTGCAGCATTGCATTAAAAAATAGAATGTATTGTTGGTAGACTTCATTTTTTTCAGGATATTGTGTTCTAGCTTGTTGGTAATCTCGAGAAAGGAGATCTTCTGTGCTCGTAAACTCTTCTTTCATTCTTTCCAATAAGGAGATTTTGCTTTCCCCACTCCTTGCGCGGCAATCGACATAAAGCAGGGCAGCCTCGAGATGCACAGGCTCGTAGGCGAGATTTTTTTGCAGGATCAGAGTTTTGAAAAGAGACGCGGCTTGATCCTTGTCTTCTAACGCATTTTGGGAAGTCAAAATTTTCCCTTTTTCCAGAAAGGCCCTGGCCGCTATTTCCGAACGGATTGGTTTTTTTTCTTCTACAATACGGCTAAGATAGGAAAGCGCTTTTTCATTGTCTCTATAGTTTTGAAAATGTTTTGCACAGAGAAAAAAGAGCTCTTGCTCCCATCGCCAGTTTTGAGAGGGACAAGAAGCATAGAGCGCTTCGAGCTTTTCCGCATATGAAACAAAGCGTTCCGACTCCCTCCAAGAGAAAGCGAGCGAAGCAAGCTTGTAGAGCGCATGTTCCTGACATTCGGGATCGGAAGTATTTTCTAAAAGTGAAGAAAGGATTTTTTCTACTTTGGTTTTTGCGCAAGCGCTGCGAGCCGCCTCCGCACTTAAAGCGTCGGCTAGCCAGAGGAGGTTTTCTTCTGCAATGCAAGCGCCTGCGAGGAGAGCCTCGTAAAGGTGTTCTTGAGCGGCCTCCGAATGGGAAGGGTCGAGGAGCGATGCGTTGAAGAGGGCGATCTGCAATTCTCGGGGCGCAATCAGGGTGCAGCCGAGAGAGGCGGCTTGCCGTGCGTAGAGGTAAAATGCCTTGGGATCTTGCTCCCGATAGCAAAGACCCAAAAGGAGCGCCGCATTGGCTTTTTGAGGAAAAGAACATTCTTCTTGAACCAAGGGCTGTAATAAGGAGATCGCCGTCTCGGGGAGATTTCTTTGAAAATAGCTGTAGGCCAGATGAAATTGCCAGTCGCAAATTTCTTCGGAGGCGAAAAGATGTTTTTGTTCGAGAAGCTTTTCTACATCCGCGGAGAAAATAGCCTCCCAGCGAGGCTCTTGCTGCGCTAGTTTTTGCGATGACGCGGCGAGAGAACGCCATGCAAGGAAACTTTGGGAAGATTGGGGGTGATCGAGTAAAAAAGAAAGCGCTTCCGCATGGCTTAATTCCCAAAAGCCACGGGCAAAATCGAGGCGGATTTGTTCTAAGAGCAGCGACTCTGAATCCGCAGAGTCGGGATAATCGTCTAAAAGATGGGCGATTTCCTCGCGCGCTTTGGCAAGGTCTCCTTCTTGTTCATAGAAGAGCGCAAGGATGCGGCGCCCCTTGAGCGCCAAGGAGGAAAAGGAGTGGTCTTGCAAAGAAATGAGTCCCAAGACTTCTTCTGCAAGAGGACGGTTCTTGGATCGGTGCGCTGTTTCAAGAAGAAGAGCAAAAGCATCTTGCCGAGTCGCTTCTTCAAGGCTTGCCTTGCGAAAGGCGGCAATGGCTTCCGGATATTTTTGTAGGAACAGGGCGCTCTGTCCTATAAAAAGAGCCGGCATTCCTTGTTCTCTGTCCGAAGCGGCATTGAGGATAATGTCTTGTTTTTCCAAAATTTCTTCATATTTGCCTAGTTCAAAGGCGACGGCAACATGTTGTATCATGGTCTCAAAATCGCATGAGGCGTCGATTGCGAACGTTGGTTCTTGTTCGGAAAGTTTTTGATAAAGAGCCTTTGCCTTTTCGCCCTCCTGCGTCAATGTGCTGAGATGAGCCAGCGCAAGAGAAATGCCGGGAGAATTCTGTTCTTCGGCAAGAATATCGAAGTGGACGATCGCTTTCTGCGCAAGAGCGCGCTTACGCTCCGCGTCTTGGCATGCGCAGCACCGTTGATAGAAAACAGCAGCGAGATAATACCGAACCTCTCTTTGTTTTTCCCGATCCGTCAGACGGCATAAAGCGGCCTCGCATTCATCGATGAGCGTCGCATGCCACTGCAGATGGTAAAGAGCTTGCATCCTGCGCAGGAAAATCTCTTCCTGACGCTCCGGGGACTTGACTTCCGCATAACGATTTAAAGCACCCGCGTATTCCTTTTCTCTCAGGAGAAGATCGCCTAGACATATATGCAGATCGTCGGCGTAGGAACTTTGAGGAAACGCTTCAAGAAATGAGACGATCTGCGTTTTAGCAATGGAAATTTCCCCTTCTTCCCAAAATTCGGCAATGCGCCGTAGAAAAAGAGACTCTTCGGCGCTCAATGTTTCTCTTTCCCCTTGCGGTGCATTTGCGCTGAGGGAGAGACAAAGAACCAAACAGGCAGACAATAGAGACTTGATCATTTCTTCCCATTATCCTGACTTTCTCTATTTTTTGAAACTGAATCATCTATTATATATAGGCTTATCGATATTTGCTTTCCCAAGCAGGGTCGTATTTAAAGATCCGCCCGTCGACTTCAATCGTTCGATAGACCCACTTTTCATCGTTTTCCCGTAAGAGCCGATCGCAGCCCATAATAAATCCTTTACAAAATCCATAGCGCTGCATCGCCAGCTGCATGTAGCGCGAAGAGGTAGGACGAAAATGACTGCGCGGCCCGTCGATCGGGGAAATGACCTTCTGTTTAAAAGTAATGACCGCATCGGCGACGCGTACGGCAACCGACGGTTTGTGTATTGCCTGCTTCGAAGGTAAAGAGACTCGCAGATCGCTATCTTTTCCCCAGGGCTCAAAGTAGCCGGGCATGGCAAATAACATAGGAGGAACGGAAAAAAGAAAAAGCCATTTCAAAATGTATGCTCCAACATCAAAACAGGAAAGAGATTGCGCTCTCCTAACGTAGCGCTTGCGCTTTTCTCATAGAGTCTTTCATTGTAGTATTTTGCCTCTTCTCCAGCTCCGTAGATGCCTCCAAAATACCAGCCCGCTTCAAATCCAAGCGTAATAACGCCTCCCACCGTATGGCCATGATGGAAAAATTCATAGGCCGCGGCAATGAAAAGACCGTTGAGCAGGAAGGCAGTCGCCGCCGACTTTTTCTGCCCTATGTAAAAATATCCGGCTCCCGGACAAAGGGCGTTAAAAATCTGCGCTTTAGCGACAGACTTTTTTTTTAACTCATAATTGCAAAGAAATTGATTGAGATAGGAATCCCCATGGAAGTCGTTGGCGAAAAGTTCTACTCTGGCTAGATCGGCCTCCCGCATCGCTCTCGATAGCTGCATCTGTTCTGCCGTATCGGGATATGATTTTTCCATCAACTCTAAAACCACAGCCTGTTTATCGGGACACTCCATCTCCCGATACGATTCGTAGAGGATTAACAGAAGATCCCGATAGGCAGGAAATGTTTTGTCGACGTGGGAAAGATCGCTTCTTTCAAACGCAGCGAGCGCATCCTCGTATCTCTTTCCCAAAAAGTAACAAAAGAGAATGTCGTATTGAATTTCTAAAAGACGATCCGATTCCTCAGGAGGGATGAGAATTTCCGCCCTCTTGTATGTCGAGACAGCTCGATATAAATCGAGCT
>CAZZLR010000025.1:0-9053 GCA_964655045.1 uncultured bacterium
GGTATTATTTAAAAGCCCTCTCGCTTTTAGGCGAGACAGCTTTCAATCCCGCCCATCGGCCAATTTTTGAATTTTGTTTCTTTTGGTATAATCAAAAAAATCTTTTAGAAACTCTCCCTAGAGCGTCTAAAAATCATTGTGCTCAAAGTCCTGCAAGATCATTTCCTTCAGTCTTTCCGGGGAATACGCGTCGCAATCAAGCCAGCGAAACAAAGGCTCTGCGCGAAACCATGTGAACTGCCGCTTCGCAAAACGACGGGAAGCTTTTTTAAACTCCATGATAAACCGTTCCTTGTCTTGATCGGTTTGAGGACTGTCTAAAAACTCCAAAGCCTGTCGATAGCCGATCGCCTGCGCTGCGGCTCCATTGCCGCGCAACCCTCGCTGTTCAAGATCCCTTACCTCTTGCAAAAATCCCTCCGCAATCATCCGATCGCACCGCGCCTCAATCCGCGGATAGAGTTTTTCTCGTTTATAATAAATAAACCAACAGCGGAAGTCATAAGCTTGTTCCTGCAATTTGTCCGGCTTGGAAAAATCACTGACCCTTTTTTCCGATAACGTCATAATTTCAAGAGCGCGAATGATTTTATGTTGGTCGCGCACTGAAATCGTCGCCGCATACGCGGGATCAAATAATTGCAGCCTTTCATACAATACATCCGCCCCCAAATCCTCCATTTGCTTTTCCAAAAGAGCCCTCACCTCGGGAACCGAAGGAGGCCCATCAGGAGGGCCATAAAGAAGCGTATGAACATAAAAACCGGAACCTCCTACGACAATCGGTACATTGTCGCGCGATACGATCTCTTTAAAAGCGTTTTGCGCCGATTCATAAAACATCGCTACATTATAATTGACGGACAAATCGCAAACGTCGAGAAGGTGATGGGCAACAAGAGCCCTTTGTTCAGCAGAAGCCTTAGCCGTTCCTATATCCATGCCTCGATACACTTGAACGGAATCGGCTGAAACAACCTCCCCCCCCAACGCGCCGGCCAAAGCCAGAGATAAGTTCGTCTTTCCTGCCGCAGTCGGGCCCGCGATGACAAGAATCCTTTTTTTTCTCTGCTCGGGGGAAATCTTCTTTTTCTCTAAAGAGGGCGAAAGAAAAGCCGTTCTCATTTCTTGAATTGCAAAACCTCTTTCTCATTCGGAAAAATGCGAAAGACCCGATCGAAGCCGGCCATCTTCAGAATCTCTTCCACTTCAGGACTCAACGAAAATAACAAGAGAAACCCCTGCTTTGCATGCATCTTTTTATTCATAGAAAGAAGCACGCGCATCCCTGCGCTGCTCAAATAGTCGATATTTGTACAATCCAACGCAATCCGGCTATGCTGTCCCTCTTCGATAAGAGGCGCCAGTTTCCTTTCTAAAACGACAGAAGTAGCCGCATCGAGTCTTCCATCCAGGCGCAAAATTAAAACCCGATCGATTTCTTCCAAAGTAATTTGAATGCCCATAGTTCCCCTTATTGAATGATTTCTAAATGAAAACGCGTTCCCATTCTCGATCCGATTGTCATCGCCAGCGTACGCAAAGAACGAATGATATTCCCTTTCCGCCCTACGACTTTGCCAATATCTTCCGGCGCGACCCGGATCTCGATCAAATAACCGCTCCGACTTTCCGAAGAACGGATGTCGACCGCATCCGGTTGATTCACAATATTTTTTACTAGATAAGCAATGAACTCGTCCACAAAACCCCTCCTCTCCATCCCATCCTTGGTTTCACGGAAGCATAATCAACCACTCGATTCAATGCAATGGAGTGTTTCCGCTGTTGGAAGCAGTCGTATTATCCACAAAAGCAAGATGGGGAATCCTTAAGTCTACAATCCGAGGCGCAAACCGAGCGCCCCCCGCCTCTGCTGAAAGCCGAGCGCGGTATCCCTCCTCCATATTCCGCCGCAAAAGAAAAAAATGAGCCAGCTGCTGTTCAAAATCCTTTGGCGCAATCCGAAGAATTTTGGGGAAAACACAAAAAACCGTTTTCTCCTGCGCCTGAAAAGAGACTTCTTCTTCGGTAAATAGCACGATCTCCCTTTGTCCCAAACTCGGAGAAAAAGCATTCGAAACGTCGATCCGCTTCAGCCGAAAACCCTCGCGCCAAGGCGCTTCTTCCAAGAATTTTAAAATCTCCAAGCCCAATGCAAAAAAAGGATCCCCCAAAGGATGCGCCCAATCGCCTCCCCTTCGTCCAAAATGATCCGGGGAAGCCCCAAACGAAGGAAGCCCTAAATAAATCTCAGGAATTTCCTTAGGAGAAAAAAAGGGGGCGAAAGGAAAAAGATAGCCTTCTTCATCAATGGCGATATTTTTGTAATCGGCCAAAAGAGCAACCGGCTTGCGCACCTCGTAATCTATATAGATCCGATGCGGGGGGCTTTTTTTCACGCAAGCACGTTTGATCCAAGGCGTCGCAAGCAGTTTTTTCTCCGCCTCTTTGCAATGGAATGCATACAATGAGAGGGGCGCGTCCATGGAAAGCCCCAAAATCTCGGCTAAATGATCGGTCTTCAGCGCATCCTTCTCCGACCCCCTCTGCATCACGGCGAGAATACGGTTTCTCTCATCGGCCAACTCTCTTCTTTGATACCCAAGCCAATAGGCATATCCTCCCACGCTCACAGAAAGCGTCATGCACACTGAACCGATCAGGAAAAATAACCCCTGCTTCAGCGTCCACTCTGCGCTCATCGACGACGAGCCCTATGGAAAGCGCACACAATCAAAGCATCGCAAAGATCTTCCATACCCATTCCCCCCTTTTCCCAGAGCTGCGGGAATGCGCTTGTATCGGTCAATCCGGGAAACGGATTCACCTCATTCAGCCAAAAGACCCCCTCTGCGTCAATAAAAAAGTCTATGCGCGCAAGGCCTTCGCATCCCAGAATCTCATAAATCTTTTTCGCAAGAAAAGCCCCCCGCTCAGCCTCTTCTTCGCTCAAGCGCGCGGCAATCGCATACCCCATCGCTTTATCCCCATACTTCCCCTCGTAATCGACAAAAGCTCCCCCGCTCAAAATTTCACAAGCAGGACCCACGCGAAGAAACGCATTACCCAAAAGACCAAATTCAATCTGCCTTCCTTCCTTATGTTCTTCCACAAGAATCCAATCATCTAAAGCAAAAGCCGCCTCCGCCCTCGCTAACAACTCTTGTCTATTTTCTGCACGCCCCACACCGAGGCTCGAACCAAGATGAACGGGTTTCACCCACACGGGATACGAAAGAAGCGTTTCGACTTCTTCCGCAAACGCTTCGGGGCAATACGCCCCTTTACGCTTTTCTAAAAAAGAAGCCGTCGCAATCCCATGCGATTGCGCGATTCTTTTTGTCCATCCCTTATGCATACATGCCGCAGAAGAACCATATCCGCACCCGGCATAAGGAATCCGCATCGTCTCTAAAAATCCTTGAATCATCCCATCCTCGCCCCTAGGTCCATGAAATACCGGAATGACGACGTCGCAGGACGAAAGCGTTTGCAAACAAGAAAATTCCGACCTCGGGGTGAAGACCCAGGTTTTAAGGCCTGGGTCTGTATTGGTTGGGGGGGAGCTTTGAACCTCTCCCAACCCGTTTTTGACAAACCCGGTCTCTAAAGGCGGGATGAAAAAAGGAACCGCTTCGTAAATGGGAGAGGCCAATCCCTTCAGGAGATTTTTTGCCGATGAGCAGGAAACCTCATGCTCCACCGAATGCCCCCCGAAAAGAACTCCCACACGCAGTTTAGGCGATGTCGCAGACCATTTTTGTAAAATCAACTCCGATGCGTCCGTAATGTCTCCGGCGCCCAGCGTCAAAACGACATCCAACGGCTGCATCAAAGAAATGACTTGATCTTCTAGTTCGGAGCGCAAGGCAAAATGGATTTTTTCACCCCATGATTTTTGCATCTCGATCAATAAGCTTTCCGCAGAATATCCCTCGATAGGCGCCTCGGAGGCGCTATATACTTGCGTAAGCACGATGAGATCGGCCTCCTCAAAGCTTTGAGAAAAGGCAGAGAATAAATCGCGCAAGCGCGTATAGCGATGCGGCTGAAAAACCACGATCAGCCTCTTCTCTCGGATCCTTTCCCGCAATGCCCTCAGAGTCGCACGGATTTCGGCCGGATGATGCCCATAATCATCAAAGATGTCTACCTTATGCGCCCTTCCCTTCCACTCTAAGCGCCTTTTCACTCCGGGAAACGTCCGAAGGCCCAGGCGCAGACGATCTTCCTCAATCCCCAACTGCAATCCCAACCCAAAAACTGCCGCGCTGTTGAGCGCATTATGGCGTCCGCATAGAGGAACTTCGATCCGCTCATACAATTTTCCTAGAAACGTACAGTGAAAAGACAAGCCCCGCTCGGTTTGCTGCAATCCACTGATCCTCAGCGCAGATCGTGCAGAGAAACCATAAGAAAATCCCCTGTTTGCAAACAAAGACGCAAGCTTTTCATCTTCTCTGCACCAAAAAAAATAACGTTCCTCCCGGACGCTCCGTCCAAATTGATCGAATGCCTGCTCCAATCTTTCGACCGTCTGCCAGTAGTCCATGTGCTCCCGATCCATGTTCGTCACAATGGCTCCATAGGGACAGGTTTTCAGGAAAGAACCGTCGCTTTCATCCGCCTCAGCGACAAAAAATTCTCCCTGCCCTCCGCCTCCATTCGTATTCCAGTCGAGAACAATGCCGCCTAAAGCAAAACTCGGATCGCAGGACGCTTGCGCAAGCGTCCATGCAAGAAGAGAAGAAGTCGTTGTCTTCCCATGCGCTCCCGTAACAAATAGAGGCTGCTGCCGGCGCGCCAAAAGATGCAGTAAATCGGAACGGTGAAGCAATACAAGCCCCAGACGTTTCGCCTCTTGTAGTTCCACGTTATCCGAAGAAATGCTCGTGCTATAAACGACGCAGCCGGCTCCGCGCACTCGGTGCGGCTCATGACCAACATAGCTTTCTATCCCCTCGCCGCGCAACCTGGCAAGCAAAGGAGAATCCGACGCGTCGCTTCCCTGCACTTTCATTCCTTTTTGATGCAAAATGCGCGCTAAAGCGCTCATGCCGATCCCCCCCAATCCAATGAAATGGTAGACTGAAGAAGGATCAAGATCTGGTGAATGACGCATCATTTAAAAACTCCTAAGAACCGTTGAAAGACAATCCCGCCCCGCAGCTTCTTTGTCAAGCCGTTCTAATATCGGACGCATTGCAGATCCTTGCAGCAAAAGATCCGAGATATTGCGCTCCAGCGCGTCCGGAGAGGCTTCATGTTGTTCAAGAAGAAAAGCGCCTCCGGCTCGATGAAGAAATTCTCCATTTTTCTTTTGGTGCCCTTCTGCCGAGAAGGGATATGGGATTAATAAAGCCGGAACAGCAAACCGGATCAGCTCGGCTAACGTGCCGGCGCCGCTGCGGCAAACCGCTCCATCGGCAGCCGCATAAGCAAGAGGCATATTCTTTTCAAAAGAGGCTACATAGGCTGAAATCCCCCTTTTTTCATATGCCTTGCGCACGTTCTCTTCCGCACCGGCTGCAAAATGGATTGCTTGACATCCTTGCGGGATGACTTTTGGGATCCATTCATTGAAAAAAGAAGCGCCTTGAGAACCTCCGAAGACCAGAAGAGTTCTACATTCTCTGTCTAAGCCGTAATGTCTTCTTGCTTCCGCGCTGCAAATATGGACCTGCCGAGTGCGCCATGGAAGCAGCGGAACCAACATTTCATTGGGAAGCCCCGTCGGAAATTGCGCTGTAACTTTCCATGCAAAAGGAGCAAAGAAACGGTTGACTTTGCCGGGGGCGCAGTTCGCTTCGAAAAGAACTATTTTTCTACGCAGACTCAAAGCAGCCAAAAGTACAGGAAAAACATGATAGCTGCCAAAGCCCACGACGACATCGGGGGAGAATGCGGCCAACGCACGGCGCGCTTTCCAAAACCCTTTCCAAGAGGCGCTCAAAAATCCTCTTCCCAGCACGGAAGCGTCGACATCTATAAAGGGGAAATCCCCTTTTTCAAAAAAGGGATTTTGAGACAATTTGTGTCCGGCAAATAAGACAGAGTCTTCTTTCTGCAAATGGGCAGCAAGCTGCTGCGCAGGGAATAAGTGTCCCCCCGTCCCCCCCGCTGCCATCACAATCTTGATTTTCTGACGGGTCATTGGATCAAACTCCGCGCATCGATTTTCTTCCAATATCCAGAAGGAGAAAAAGGATGATGCAGTTGACGATCAAAGAAGTTCCTCCTTGGGAAAAAAAGGGAAGGGTGGTTCCTTTGCTGGGCAAAAGAGCGGATACGACTCCTAAATTGAAAAAGGCTTGGATAGAGATGAGAAATGTGAGAATGGAGGCTAAATAAAATCCGCCTGCGTCGGGCGATCGAATCGCTATGCTAAAGCCTGCAAGAGCCAATGTCATATAGAGGGCGATTAAAAACAAAATCCCCAGGAAACCCGTCTCCTCGGCAACGATCGCCGCAATGTAATCGTTTCTGGCCTCAGGCAGATAGCTTAGTTTTTGCAAGCTTTCTCCAATCCCGCGTCCTAACAGCCCTCCGGATCCCGCTGCAATCTTCGCTTGATGGGGCTGATGCCCTTTCCCCTTTAAGTCGAGTTCCGGATGGAGATAAACCTGAATTCGGCTGCGCACATGGGGCATGTGGAACGCGGCGACGGCGCTGGCGGCAATCAGAAATGCTAGAGGCATAGCCCAAAAACGGAAAGGAACACGAGTCAAAAAGAAAAGAACGGTTAAAAGAGCAAAAAGAATGATTACAGTGCCGTTGTCCGGTTCGACGAGGATCAAAGCTATAGGTACGGCAAAGGCCGCTCCGATTTTCATGAAAGAAGAGAGCGAAAATTCTTTTTGCAAAAGCACCCATCGAATATAGGCCAAAGGAAGAAGGAGTTTAATGAACTCGGAAGGTTGGCAAGCAACGCCGCCGATGCCAATCCATCGTTTCGCTCCATTCACTGTTTGACCGATTCCTGGAACGAAGACAAGCACCAGCAAAACAGTTCCCGCGCATAGAGCGGCGAAACTATAACGAAGACAATTTTGGTAGCCGGCGCGATAGACTCCAAGACCTGCGCCTAGTCCGAAAAGACCGTAAAGAGCCTGTTTCAAAAACACGGCATGGGTATCGGCCTCCAGAGCCCGATCGAGAATCTGCGCCGCGCTGGTGTTAAAAACCATTAAAAGGCCGCAGCAAAATAAGATCGCTGCGGGAACAATCAGAGAAAACGTTAACGTCATCGTAGTACAATGATTATCGAATCCGGAGACGATCCCCCGGTTTGAGTTTGCGCGCCGTCTTTTCATTGAGCCCATTCAATTTTAATAGCTCGCCTACTTTCATATGATGCTTCATCGCGATCGACCAAGGATTATCCCCGACTTTCATCGTATAATATTCCGCTTGCTCCGCAAGAGAAACAGGGGCGTGGGAAGGAGCTTCAGCCTCTTGGCCGGCCGAAGGAGGAAGCTTTAACTGCCGGCCGGCCTTGAGGAGCGTCGTCGAAAGCTGGTTGAGCTTCACAATCTCATCGATCGTCGTATGATATCTTTTAGCGAGTTTCTCCAGGCTATCTCCTTTTTGAACGGTGATGACCAAGCTGCTTTGCGAAGGCGCAGGCGGAAGCGCCGGTTCTGCTGCCTTGATCGCGGCGGTCTCTTCGATAGGGGGAAGCAAAAAAGACGAAGCCGGCAAAGCTTCTTTATGCAAAGGCATCGCTTCTGCATACATCACTGGTTCCGGGGGAGCATATTGAGGTAGCGGGAATTTTTCTTCCGCCAATGAGGCCGCCGGAGAAACGTCTTCTTCCCGCGTCATCGCTGCGATGAATAATACGCCCAGCAGCCCGGCGTTAATCATTGCGGCTGCAATGACAGTTTTTTTTCGATCCATCGCGTATTCCTCGTACTATGTGTTTAAATGCGTTGCCCCTTTCCTCGAAGTTGGCAAATTGATCGTAGCTAGAACATCCGGGAGAGAGAAGAACGGCATCCCCTTTTTCAGCTCCCCGCACGCAATCTTCCACAGCCTCCCGCATCGTCGTCCAAACCGTTAGAGGAACATGCCCCTGCAGCTCGGATGCGATCTTTTGCGCCGCTTCGCCATATACGGCCATTTTTTTTACCTTTCCTTGAAAGCCTTGGATCCAAGGCTTATAGGAAGCGCCTTTATCCACGCCGCCTGCAATCAAGAGAAGAGGTGCTTCAAAAAGCCGTACCGCGTGCATGACCGCCTCAACGCTCGATGCTTTGCTATCGTTATAATAAGCGACGGCGTTAATTTCTTCCACCCATTCGATACGGTGGGGCGGTTTTCGAAAAGACGAACAGGCTAGCCGGCACGCTTTTTCAGAGAAGCCCAAAGCGCCGCAGAGAGCCGATGCCGCCGCTTGATTTTCCCATTCCGCCTGCCCAAAGCGAGGATGCATGGAGCGCCATGCGATAGAATCGAACGCCTGCGCACAGGGCAAATAACGCTTCTGTATGTCCGTCGAAACAAAAAGAGCCCCTCCTTTTTTCACACAAGCATGGAGACGCAATTTCGCCGCCGCGTATTCTTCCATAGAACGGTGGCGATTCAGATGGTTGGGAGTGATATTTAAAATGGCCGCGGCGTCGAAATACGGAAAAAGAGGGAGGGCTTCTAGTTGAAAAGAACTGAGTTCCACGACGAGAATTTCTTCCGGGTCGGCATCGAGCAGGTAGGCGCTTAGAGGGATTCCGATATTGCCCAAAGCCCTTGCTTTTTTCCCGAACGATTGCAAAATGTGCTGCGTCAAAAGAACCGTCGTAGTTTTCCCATTCGTTCCTGTAACGGCAATCATTGTTTGCCCGGATAAGAAACGGAGCGCAAGAGCTGTCTCCGAAACAATTTCAATATGGCGCTCTCTGATTTTTTGAAGGAGCGGATGCAAGGGATCGATGCCCGGCGAAAAAACGCAAAGAGAAATGCCGTCTAAAGAAACAGAAGCCTCATCCGTCGTAAAAAGGAAATCGTTTTCTTGCCAGCGGGAACGGTCGCGCTCGGCAATCATCAAAGAAAAT
>CAZZLR010000026.1:0-9051 GCA_964655045.1 uncultured bacterium
GCAGCATCTTCAATTTCCCGCAGATTGGCAAGAGGATACCAAGAAAGAGCCCCCGGCTGCGAAAGCCATTCTATAAGACTCGATTCATCCGCCTCCTCTGCAAGACGTAAACGCAAAGAAGAATCAGGGTGCATAAAAACAATGTTCCAGTAAAATTCTTGCTCTTTCTTTCCCGTTCCAATGAACAAAGTTTTCCTGTCTGGCAAAGATTTGAAAATTCATGGAAGCCAGCAGAGGCAGGAGCCCGCTCGGCTCGAAAACCTCTGCATGGACGCTTTCCAAGCGAAATCGCGTTTTCCCCAAATGCAAGATGTTTCTCAACATGGAAGCGCCGATTCCTTGACGCCTATGAGCAGGATCGACAATCAAATAAAAAGGACAATGATGCGCAACTTTTTTGTAGGGCATTAAAAATAAAATGGCCATTGCACAGGGAACGCCTTTCCATGTCCCCGTCAAACAAGACGAAATGCGCGTAAAGGAAATCCAATTCTTCAGAGCGCCCTCTTTTTCATCTGGAGAAAAAGGGAAAGGATCGCATCCTCCCTCTACGGAGACCCATGAGTTTAAAAACTCATAGTCCCCCTCTTCGGTATACCGGATATCGAAATCAGAAGAAAGCGGCATATCACCCAAAAGACTTTAAGTATGCAATGACGAACGGATCGATTTCCCCATCCATAACAGACTGGATATTTCCAATCTCCAATTTTGTGCGGGTGTCCTTGACAAGGGTATAAGGTTGGAAAACGTAATTGCGAATTTGACTGCCCCATGCGTTTTCCTTTTTCTCACCCCCGATCGCGGCCAGCCTTTCTTGTCTTTCCTGCACTTCTTTCTCATAGAGCTTAGACTTGAGCATTTTCATACAAGCTTCCCGATTTTGAATCTGGCTCCGCTCGCTTTGGCAAGAGACGACGATTCCCGTAGGGATGTGGGTCATCCGCACCGCCGAATCCGTTTTATTCACATGCTGTCCTCCGGCTCCCGAGGCGCGGAACGTATCGACCTTCACATCTTCCGTACGAACCTCTACGGGGGCCTCTTCGATCATCGGGATCACATCCACCGATGCAAAACTAGTATGCCTTTTAGCGTTTGCGTCGAAAGGAGAAATCCGCACTAAGCGATGCACCCCTTTTTCCGATTTGCAATACCCATAGGCAAAAGCCCCGCTCAACTGAAAGGAAATACTCTTAATTCCCGCAACGTCTCCGTCAAGCCGATCCACGATCTCCACCGTCCATCCCTTTTTCGCGGCATATCGCTGATACATTCGGGACAGCATCGCAGCCCAATCGCACGATTCCGTGCCTCCCGCCCCCGCGTTGATTTCAAGATAACAGGGCAAAGCGTCGAGCTCGCCGCGCAGCATCCGCCTCGTTTCTAAATCTCCCAGCTTCTTTTCAGCGTCGGCCAAAGAAGTCAGAAGCTCTTTCACCAGTTCGGCATCGCCTAGCGCGCCCGCTTCCGGGAGAAGTTCTTGCACATCTTGAAACGTTTTTCGAATTTCTTGATAAGGAACCGTCCACGTCTTGAGCCGAGAGAGCCCGTCGATCGTTTTTTTTGCGGCGGCGCCATCATCCCAGAAATGAGGGGCGCTCATCTTTTCTTCTAGTTCTTCAATCTCTCTTTCTTTCCCTGCAAGGTCAAAGACACCTCGACATTGCGTCTAAACGCTTTTCCATGTCTTTGAGCATTTCTTCCGATCCTAATTCCATCAAAACCCCGCTTTGCGGCCGCTCCCTTAAGGCAAAGGGGAAGCGCATCCCCTATATTTATACCAAAAGCAACAAATAATGTCATATTTGTTGCTTTTGATGTGAATGAGTTTGAGAGGGGCTTCGCACTCCTTCCAACCCGTTTCTGAAAAACCCGATCCTTAGAGGGTGGGTTTCCCGCCTCTGGATCAACATTAGTCTTCCTTTTTTTTCGGATAACAGGAATAATGAGAGAATGGGGACTCTGTAATGATTTGTGAATTCGTCCAAAAAATTTGCGCTGAATTATCGATCCCCCTAGCAACACAAATAGATTCAAAAAATATATATCAAATAAAATTGGGAAGCAAGACACCCATCGACTGCGTCGATCTTTTACCCGGCCTGGGACTCCGAGCTCCGATCGCCGCCATTCCGAACCGCAGGAAAGAGGAGATTTTTGTATATGTGATGCGCGCAAATCTCTTGGGGCAGGGGACGGCTTTGTCTCGCATCGGGATGGATAAACAGGAGAAATCCTTGACACTCTCTCTTGGCATCCCCTATGAGTTGGATTATCGTTCCTTTAGAGAGGCTTTCGAAGAATTCGCAAATCACCTAATCTATTGGCGCGCGGAGATCTTAAAATTTGAACAAAACCAACCTATGTACTAGCGGAATATGACGGCACACCTCATTGCAAAGGAAGGTCCTCGCAAAGGACTTGTTTTGAATCTCGCGGAACAAGACGAATGGATCGTTGGGCGCGATCCCAGTGTGGCCTCGTTTGTCATTGAGGACGACACCGTTTCCAGAAAACATGCTCATTTTTTCAATGCGAGCGAAGGCGTTTACCTCGAGAATCTCAGCAGGGTCAATCCTACCCTAGTCAATCATGAAACCATCCATGGCCGGGTTCTTCTCAAACCGGGAGATGCGATTCAAATTGGACAAACGGTATTTACATTTTCCGAAGGCGATCTTCCCGAACTTCCTCTTGCGGAACATCGAGAGGAACAAGAGAGAGAACCCTTTGAGCCTGAAGAAAACGCCCATGACACAATTTTCGAAGACGCGGAGGAGGCGGCTCCCCTTCCTCTCGAAACCCCTTTTATTCTAAAAGTCATCTCCGGACCGAACGCAGGAGCGGAAATTCAACTCGAACAGGGACGCTCTTATACGCTTGGAAAAGATCCCGATTCCTGCGACGTCGTTTTTCAAGATCTCAGCGTCTCCCGAACCCATGCGCGTCTGACGCTCTCCCCTGAAGGAGAGATCGATTTGGAAGACCTTGGATCGAAAAACGGAACCCTTGTCAATGGGATTACTCTGACGGAGAATCGGCGGATCCATCCCCATGATATGGTGGCTCTCGGAACGACCGTATTTTTAATTATTGATCGGCAAGCGCCCCAAGAAACGATCTATTCCGCTCCGATCGCTTCCCCGGAATCTGCCGAGGTTGAAGCGATCCGTGAAGAAGAGCCTGTCGAGCCGCCGGCGGAAGAAAAGACTCCCGAAGCCGCGGGAGATTGGAAGAAGGAACGCATCCCCATGAAATACTTGCTAGGAGCCGGCTCGCTCCTAGCCATATTTCTGATCGCATTCCTTTCTTTTTTCTCCCTTTTCAAATCAGAACGAGTGGAAACGGTTCGCAAAGAGCCCGTGCACCGGATTACCGAAGCGCTGGCATTGTTCCCGGGAGTGCAGTTTTCTTTCAATCCCGCTAGCGGCAAGCTTTTTATCGTGGGACACGTTTTAACGGCGGTCGAAGCGCAGGAAATGCGTTTTCGCATCGACGAAATCGAATTTATCCTCAGTGTAGAAGACAATGTGGTCATCGACGAAGGGGTTGATGAAATGATGAATGACATCTTGAGTGCAACACCCCTTTTCCGTTCCGTCGCAGTTCGCTCCGCCCACCCCGGGAAGTTCTCGATCTCCGGATATTTAGAAACCATGGATGCCATGCAACAGCTCAATGACTATCTTCTCGTCAATTTTCCTTATCCAGACCGTCTGGAAAATCAATGCATCGTCGGAGAGGCGCTCCGCGCTCAAATTCAATCGATGCTTCAGTCCGAAGGTTTTAGCGCCCTGTCTTTTCAATATACCAACGGAGGAATCGTCCTTTCTGGAAATTACAGCGAAAAAAAAGAAAGTGAATTCCAAGAATTAATCCGCAAGATCAAAGCGATCCAAGGAATTAACAGTATCAAGAATTACGCCCTCTCCGTGGCTCCTAATAAAGCCGCCATCGATATTTCTCAAGAATTTCGAGTATCGGGATCGGCTTTCCGCGACGGCAGCGGCTACAATGTCATTATCAATGAAAGGATTTATGCCGTGGGAGATACGATGAATGAAATGACCATTACAGAAATTGATCCGACGATGATTCTACTTGAAAAAGACGGAATAAAGTATAGAATCAATTATACACGATGAAAAGGAGAGCCCCATGTTGGGATTGAAAGAAGAAAAGCCACGAAAAAGTTTTGAATTTGATTTGGAAAAAAAAATAAAGACCGATGCGCATGCCGCAAAAGAGATCTTTGAAAAAGCGGAGCGCCAAACCGCGGAAATCAAAAAACATTTACGGGAAGGCGCCGATGAAAAAACGTTTGAAGAGCTCGGCGTCCTCTTACATGGATACACTGCATTACAGAAAGTGTTAAAAAAAGCCAAAAAATAGGAGTCTTTTACAATGTCATCAAACAATAGCAACTATTGTCCGCTCAATTTTTCATCGATTATCAAGAGCTATAAGACCCTTCAGTCGAAGCTTTCGAGTAAAATCAAAAAGCTTGCAAGCAATATGTCCACTGCCAATCCAGGGGCGTTCATTCTGCTCCAATTTCAAATGGCGCAAGTTTCGCAGGTCGGAGATTCGATCTCGAATTTAATTGCGAAAGTAAATTCCGTGATTCAAAACGCCGTATCGCAAATGAGTAAATAACATTAAGGAGAACCTATGAAGCACTCATGGAAGGATTATAAGGAAGACTGGCTTCTTTTTACCGAAGCAGGGTTTATTGCCGTCAATCAGGCAGACGAAGATTCGGCGCTCAAGCTATTCAGAGCCGGCGCTCTTTTAAATCCCGATCATGTTTTACCGCAAATCGGATTCGGGTATCTCCACTTGCATAAGCTCGAGCTCAAGCAAGCGGTCAAAGCATTCGAGGACATTCTCAAAAAAGAACCTGCCAATGAGATGGTCAAAACCTTTCTCGGGCTGTGTCTGGGACTCATGCCGGAGAAAATCACGCAAGGGGAAAAAATCCTCATGGAAACCTCCCATTCGGCAGATGAAAAGATCAAAGATCTTTCCAACACGGCCATCGAGTTTATCGACACGTTCGTAAAACAGACGCCGGGTCCCGCAGGAAAAAAATAGAGAGAGTACGATGACAGTGCCGGCTAATCCTCCTCCCCCTTTTTCTCCGGATAAAAGTCCTGATCGGATTACTCCCGCAAAACCTTTGGAAACGGATGTAACAAGCCATCCGCATGCGGAAGGACAACCATTTTCCTCCTATATGGAGAAAAACGCTCCTTCTTCTTCCTCTGCTGCGGGAGCCAAAGCCCCCACGCCGCTGGAACTATCCAGACCCATGGGAGGGTCCAACCCTCCCACATATCATACGCTCCTGACGCAGGCAAAGACTTCAAGAGATACTCTGGGAGTAGTGGAAACGCACCTGCAATCGCCGAATCTCCGCCTCAAGCGTTCCCAGGCGCATCTCCTAAAATCAAAGCTCTCCGATGCCCACCAGCATGGGAAAGAGGCCGCTGCCGCGTTAGGATTGGAACTGCCTCCAGAGGGGGCTTCCGATCAGCCGGGAACGCTCGGACGTTTTCTGGCCTATGTCAATGGGGGGCAAGATCAGTTCGCAGCGATTCAAAAAAAGCTCAAAGATCTTTCAGCTTCGGGAGAACAGATCAATCCTGCGGATATGATGCTTCTCCAGGTGAAGTTAGGAATGGCGCAACAAGAGATCGAATATTCGGCAACGCTTCTGAGTAAAATCGTCTCTTCCATCACACAGCTCATGAACATTCAATTGTAGGATTATGGAAACGCCTCCCTCGTTCGATCAGCTGCTCCATCATCTCGAAGAGGTTGAACTCACCACGGTGCATGGGAGGATTACTGAAGTCATCGGTATGCTGATCCGAGCCGTCGTGCCTCAAGTGAAGATGGGAGAAATCTGCCTCATTAAACGACAGGGGGAGCCTCTAGCGGCGGAAGTGATTGGCTTTACGAGGGAAGAGGTCATCTTATCTCCTCTCGGCGAGATGTCCGGTATCGGACCCTCGTCGGAGGTCATCCCTTTGCGCATGCCTATGCACATCAAAGTGGGCCCCGAACTTCTAGGACGCGTTCTCAACGGCATGGGCAAGCCCCTCGACGAAGAAGAGAAAGGACCCTTGAATCTCACTGAAACGTATCCGGTGATCAACCCTCCGCCCAGTCCCTTAAAAAGAACTCTCGTGGAAGAGGTCATTCCTGTTGGAGTACGCTGCATCGACGGCATTTTGACCTGTGGAAAGGGACAGAGAATCGGCATTTTCGCCGCCGCGGGCGTGGGAAAATCAACCCTTCTTGGAATGATCGCCAGGAATGCGGAGGCTGATGTCAATGTAATTTCTCTTGTCGGAGAAAGGGGCCGCGAGGTGTTGGAATTTCTACAAAACGACCTGGGTCCTGAAGGAATGAAACGTTCCGTCATCATTGTCTCCACTTCGGATCAAGCGGCGCAGATGCGGTTGAATGCAGCCTATGTGGGAACCGCGATCGCCGAATATTTCCGCGACCGGGGAAAGTCAGTGATCCTCATGATGGACTCCGTCACAAGGGTCGCTAGAGCCTTGAGAGAAATCGGCCTTGCGGCGGGGGAGCCTCCTGCGCGCGCAGGCTATACGCCTTCCGTATTTGCCATCCTCCCCCGCCTTTTGGAAAGATCGGGGAATTCAGATAAAGGATCGATCACCGCCTTTTACACGATCTTAGTTGCAGGCGATGACATGAATGAGCCGATTGCGGACGAAGTGCGCTCGCTTCTTGACGGCCATATCGTCTTATCGTCCGAGCTTGCGCGCCAATATCATTATCCGGCCATAGATGTTCTGGCCTCAGTCAGCCGGATCTTGGGGAACATTGTCGATAAAGCGCAGCTCGAGCAGATTGGGAAAGTAAGGGAAGTATTGGCTAATTACAAAAAAAACGAACTCTTGATCCGCATTGGGGAATATAAGGCCGGCTCTGACAAAAATGCCGATTTTGCTCTCAAGTATATAGACAAGGTCAACCGCTTCCTCAAACAGCAAGTGGCCGATAAGGCGCCTCTTGCGGAAACACTCAAAGCTCTGCAAACTCTATTCTCATGACAGGCGCACCGAAATATCCTCTTGAGCAATTGATTGCAGTCAAAAAAACGCGCTTTGACACAGCTGTGAAAGTGCTGGAGGAAAAAAAAAACCTCTTAGAAAAAGCCTATGAAAAGTTGTATGATGCAACCCAGGAAGAAACACGCGTCCTTGAACATAAAACAGAGAAACTCGCACAATTAAGACAAGAGTTGGATATTGAAACAACGACCGAAAAAGTGCAAAGAGCCAAAGTATATCTAAAAATCGTCAATGACGATTTGGCGCAGAAACAAAAAAAGACAAAAGAGTGTCAAAAACAAGTAGATGCAGCGCAAAAACAGGTCGATGCGGCCACAGAGACGCTCTTTCAAAGAAAGAAGGATTTGGAAAAGCTCGAGATCCATAAAAAAGAATGGGAAATAGAAAGCGGCGTTGTCCTCCGCGCGCAGGAAGGATCTTTACAAGATGAGCAAGGGTCTTCGGTTTATTTTCTTCGCCGAAAAGAAGAAGATCGGAAAATGAAAGAAAGAAAAAGAATAAAGTAAGAGAAAAAACGTATGTCCACGCCGCGCATCCCTCCCTCCCCTTCGGGAAAACGAGAAGAGACAGAAAAACTGTCCGAGTCGCACCGCCATAAAATCGGCAAAGTTGGAAAAATAACGGAGATCGACGACGAATCGCGCGCTAAAAAATTCCGGCAATTCGTCGATCAGCCGGAAGAGGAAGAATCGAAAAAAAAGCTACGAGAAGGAATCGAGGAGGCGCCTCTTCCCCCTTTTGCTCTCTGCGCCCCTTCTCCTAAGGAAAAAAAACCTTCTGCCGAAGAAAAAAAATCAAAAAAAGAAATCCGTCATGATCCTTTGCCGGCTCCCTCTTTTTCACCCCCTCCGGCCGCCTTGCTGCGCAATACGGTCCCTGAGGAAGAAAAGGACTCTAAAGACGAGAAAACGCTCCCGGGATCTGTGTCCTTCCAGGATCGAAAAAGATCGGAACAAGAAAAAACCGTCGCGCCTCAGACTGTCTTGCAGTCGCATACCGAACCGCTTTCTGCGCAGGAAGCGCTCCCTCCGCCCCCCGACGCTTTCCATCCTTTATCCCCGACGACGCCGGCGTCGATTCCCCTTGCGCAAGGTCCCGAACATGGAGACACCCCTCTGCTTTCCGCCGATCTTCTCGCCCTATACCGCCGCGTTGTCGGCGCAATCGCCGTCATGGTTTCTCCTAAAGGAGACAGCCGCATGGAATTTGTTCTCGATTCCCCTTCGTTTGTCAACTCCCCTTTCTATGGCTCTACAGTGACCATCGAGCGTTTTTCCAGCGCCCCCTATCAGCTCAACATCGAACTGACAGGATCCAATGAGGCAGTCGCTCTTTTCAATCAAAACGTTCCTCGTTTCATGGACACCTTTCGCCAGGGGAATTTCTCTTACACGGTGCAAAGAATGAGCGCCTCGCATAAGCCGCTCTTCCGCCGCAGGGGCGGCGCCCAAAACCAAGGAAACCCACGAGGATCATGATGCAATCGGCTCCCATACCGCTTTCCTGGATCAAAAAAATAGATACCTTGCTTCCGGAGGCCTTTGAAATCCCTCTGTTTGGCAGAGCGCCTCCTTTTGATTGGCTCGCCCTCTCCTCAAAGCTCGCCAGCCGATTCGAAACAGAAAATTTTTCTATTCACCCCATGGAGCAGGGCTGGAGTACAGGACAACAGATTAAAGAAGACCTCAAAGCGAAACACTTTGCGGCAGCTATTTTTTTCAGTCCTCTCAAAACCCCTATCTATTTTGCTCTTCCTAAAGCCGATCAAAACAAGCTGGCCGCGTGGCTAATGCAAGAAAAAACAAAGAGTTCAATTCCGGAACCTCTAAAAGATAGTTTTTGTCGCTTTCTTTTACTGGAGGTATTGGAGGCAGCTTCCCATTTAGAACCCTGTTCTCAATTTAGCCCCTTTCTAGGAGAAGAGGAGGAAATTGCGGAC